>NZ_JBEZWH010000005.1:0-251793 GCF_040703975.1 Spirillospora sp. NPDC029432 | reverse complement strand
GGGCGCGTCACCGACATCCGGCCCGTGGACAGCGCGCTGAACCTGCTGTGGCACGCCGAGCAGCTCCACCGCCTGGCGGCCGGGCTCGACCCCGACCCCGGCCGCCCGTGGTGGCGGACCCTGGGCTCGGTGGTCCGCATCGGTCCCAGCGCCCTCCGTCCCAAGCGAACCCCGGCGCCGCCGGGAGTCGCCCTCCGGCGCGGCCGGAGGCATACCTGAGGCTTGCCGGGAGGCGGAACTCCGGCCCGACTCCGAGGTGACCGGCGAGCGCGACGGCCCGTCGGGGAACTCCCGCGCGGTCGGCGGCTGCGCCGGCCTCCCCGCGGCTGCACGAGGAGGCCCGAGCCGTGGTCACTGCTGTGCGGGCCGGACGCGGGTCAGCAGGCCGTTCAAGAGCATCTCCAGGCCGAGCCGCAGCCCGTCCGGCTGCGCATCCTCGCCGTCGGTGAAGAGGGTCAGTGACGCGCGCAGGCGCGGGAGGCGGTCCGGCGGGAGGATGTCCAGGTACTGGGTGATCTGGGACGTCCGTCGCTGGAGTTCCCTGGCGGTGGCGGCCGGGTCGGTGGTGAGGCTCATCTCGTACGCGGCGGCGGTCAGGTGCAGGGAGAGCGCGTCGGCGGCCGCCATCGCGTCACGCGGGGGGATTCCTCCGGCGTGCAGGAGGGCGAGGACGCCGTCCATGAGCTGGAGCGCCCTGGGCGTGGTGGGGATCACGGTGTCAAGGGCAACGCGGGCGACGCCGGGCTTGGCGATCAGCGCGTGCGCGGTGTCCAGCAGGAGGTCCATGAGCTGCTCCCGCCACCGGGCGGGGTCGGGCTCGGGGATGTCGATCGTCGCCATGGCCGCGTCCAGTAGCAGTTCGTGCAGCTCGGCCTTGTTCTGGACGTAGGCGTACAGGGATCCGGCGCCGGTTCCGAGGTCTTGGGCGACCCGGCGCATGGTGGTCGCCTCCAGGCCCTCGGTCTCCAGGATCCGCATGGCGCTGTCCATGATCGCGTTCAGGCTCAGGTTCCGCCGGCCCCTGTTGGCGCCGCGCACCCAGGGCGGGGGCGGCAGCGAGTCCCGGTCCGTCATGCGAACACCGTACTTGACGCAAACGGTGTTCGTAAATATAACGGTGTTTGTTGTACAAACAGTGTTCGTAAGCCTTTCTGGCAGCGAAGGAAGGACACCGATGGAAGCGCCCCGATCCGGTAGGACCGATCCAAAGGGTGTGCACAGCACATGGAAGCGATGACGACATCGCGCGAGCAGGCGGGCGTGCCCGTCGCCGTCGCGAACGACCTGGTCAGGTCGTACGGGCACGGGCAGAACGCCGTGCAGGCCCTGGCCGGGGTGTCCGCCGAGTTCCGCCGCGGCCAGTTCACCGCGATCATGGGGCCTTCGGGGTCGGGGAAGTCGACGTTCCTGCAGTGCATGGCGGGGCTGGACACGGTCACTTCGGGAACGGTGCGGATCGGCGAGGTGGACATCACCTCGCTGGGGCGCACGGAGCTGACCCGGCTGCGGCGCGATCGGCTCGGGTTCGTGTTCCAGTCGTTCAACCTGCTGCCCATGCTGACCGCCGAGGAGAACATCCAGCTGACCGGACGGCTCGGCGGGCGCGACGCCGACGCCGGCTGGTTCGACACGATCGTGGACGCGCTCGGGCTGCGCGGGCGGCTGCGGCACCGGCCGGCGGAGATGTCGGGCGGCCAGCAGCAGCGGGTGGCCGTGGCGCGCGCGCTGCTCACCCGTCCCGAGGTGCTCTTCGCCGACGAGCCGACCGGCAACCTCGATTCGCGGTCGGGCGCCGAGGTGCTGGGTTTCCTGCGGACCGCGGTCGACTCCTACCGGCAGACGGTGGTCATGGTGACGCACGATCCGGCCGCCGCCGCGTACGCCGACCGGGTGCTGTTCCTGGCCGACGGGCGGATCGTCGGGGAGCTCGCCGAGCCGACCTCCGACCTCGTCCACGCCCGCATGCGGAAGCTGGAGGGCTGAGGCATGTGGCTGATCGCCCGCAGATCCTTCACCGACGGGTGGCCCCGGCTGCTGGCCACACTGCTGGCCGCCCTGTTCTCGGTCGCGCTGATCGCCGGGACGGTACAGTTCGCCGCCCGCGCCCAGAACGCGGTCTCCGGCAGCGGCGCCAGCGAGTACTCCCGCACCGACGTGCTGGTGCAGGGCGGGTCGGTCGACACCGGCGACCCGCAGGCCGTCCCCGACGGCGGCATCCCCATCGACCGGGTCGCCGCGCATCCCGGGGTCGCGGCGGTCGCCGGCGACGCCGTCATCCGCGTCATCGCGGCCGGGCGCGACGGGCGCGCGATCACCCCGCCCGCCGGGGCGCGCACGCTGCTGCGGCCCTGGGTCGCCGAACCCGGGCTGAACCCGTACCGGACCGAGTCCGGGCGGGCGCCCGCCGCCGACGGCGAGGTCGCCGTCACCCGGCACCTCGCCGAGGCCGGACGGCTCGGTGTCGGCGGCACCGTCACCGTCGCCCTGCCGCGGCAGACGCGGACCATGAAGATCGTCGGCGTGGTGAGCGTTCAGGGGCGCGGTGCCGTCACCTCGGGCGACCTGCTGCTCGCGCCGCCCGAGACGGTGCGCCGCGACGCCGGGCTCCCCGCGGGTACGTGGCAGAGCGTCTGGGTGAAGGCGCGGCCGGGGGTTCCGGCCGGCCGGCTGCGCGGTGAGCTGGAACGCGGCCTCGGTACGGGCGCCGCCACCGTCCGCGAGGCGGGTGCGGTACGGGACGCCCAGGCCGCCGGGCGGGCCGGGCAGGGCGCGGAGATCGGCGGCGGCATCGGCATGCTCACCGGCGTCGCCGCGTTCGTCGGGCTGTTCGTGGTCGCCAACACCTTCGGCGGGCTGATCCGGCAGCGCACCCGCCGGCTCGCCCTGCTCGGCGCGATCGGCGCCACGCCCGCGCAGATCAACGCGCTGATCCGGCTGGAAGCCCTGGCAATGGGCCTGCCCGCCTCGCTCGGCGGGGCACTGCTGGGCGGCACGGTGGCCGACGTCCTGATCCGGCTGTTCGCCAAGGACGGCTTCGACGTCTCGGCGGCCGATCCGGCCCCGCTCTGGATCGCGCTCGCGGCGCCCGCCGCGGCGGGGGTCCTGGTCACCCAGCTCGCCGTGTGGAGGGCGGCGCGCCGCGCCGCCGCGATCGTCCCCATGCAGGCGCTGCGCGAGAGCGCGCACGAGCAGCCGCTGCGGCGCCGGCTCCGCCTGGTCACCGCCCTGCTGATCTTTCTCTCGGCCTTCGTCTTCTACGGCCCGGTCCCGGCCGTGCTCAACGACGACCCGCCCGGCCCGGAACGCACCAACGCCGTCGCGGCGCTCATCGCCTATGGCTCGATGGTGATCGTCATCGCGCTCGCGGTGCTGGGACCGCTGCTGGTGCGGCCGTTCGGCGCGCTCGTCGGAAGCCTGGCGACGCTGCTGAACGGCGAGGCCGGACGCCTCGCGCGGGCCACCATCACCCGCAGCCCCCAGCGGGTGTCGTCGGCCGCGTCCTCGCTGATGCTCGGCGTCGCCCTGGCGTCCACCGCCGCCATCATCCTGGTCTCGGCGAACGGCCGCTTCGACGAGGTGAGCGCGCAGGTCATGCGGGCCGAGCACGCGGTGTCGACCACGGACCGCACGCCCGACGGGCTGCGGCCGCTGCCCCGCGACCTCGCCGACAGCCTCGCGAAGGTGCCCGGCGTTACACGGGCGTCCGCCCTCACCACGGCCGATGTCAGGCTGGTGTCACCGGCGCCGCGCCCCCGCGCCTCCGACCAGAAGGCCGGCCCCCTGCACCTCGCCGTCACCGGAGCCGACCAGCAGACCCTTCCCGAGGTGCTGGAACTGGGCGGCAGCCTCCCGGCGCTCGCGCCCGGCGAGATCGGCCTGCCGTCCGCCGTGATGGAGGCCCAGCGCCTCGAGCCCGGCCGGCGGATCGTCGTGCACGGCCGGCACGGCGAAGTCCAGCTCACCATCGCCGGTGCCTACCACGACCCCTCCCACCTGTTCGCCGACCAGGGCCTGGTGGCGCCCGCGACGATGGAACGCCTCGACCGGAACGCGCCCGCGCGGCTCGTCCTCGTCCGCGGCGGGACCGCCGAGGCGATCGAACGGGCCGTCGCGGGCATTCCCGGCGCCGAGGTGCTGGACCGCACCGGCTACGCGCGCCTCGCGTCCGCGACGTTCGCCGAGGGCACCACCGTCATCTACGGGTTCATCGCCATGACGCTGCTCCTCGCCCTGTTCGGCACGGCCACCACCGTGTCGATGAGCGTCACCGAACGCAGGCGCGAGTTCGGGCTGCTCGGCGCCGTCGGCACCACCGGCCGGCAGATCCGCTCCATCGTGCGCTGGGAGGCAGCGACCGTCGTCGTCCTCGGGACCCTGCTCGGCCTCGGCGTCGCGGTCGGCACCGTCGGCCTGATCCACCTCGCCACCGGCAGCTCCTTCATCCGCCCCGCCGCACCCTGGTGGATCTACCTCCTGATCACCGCGGCCGCCGCCGCCGTCACCCTGGGCACCACCGCCCTGCCCGCCCGGCGCGCCTCCTCCGTGCCCGTACTGGAGGCGGCCGGAGCCGAATGATCCAACGCGGTTTCGCCGGACGTGCCGCGCCCCGTCGCGGTCCGGCCTGCCGCTCCGGGCGCGCGCCCCTCCAGCCCGCAGGTCAGGCAGGACCCCGGCACGAAGACCCGACGAGGCCCGTTCAGGCACGGCGGCGGCGAAGCAGGACGAGAAGCCCGACGGCGGCGAAGGCGGCCGTGACCGGCCAGGGGCCGAGGGCGTCCAGCCAGCCGGTCACCGCGCCCTGCACGCGGGTGACCGCGCCGATGACGGGGTCGTCGGCGGCGGCGCCGGAAAGGACGCGCAGCTCGTACCAGCCGTAGTAGGCGATGTAGAGCCCGGCGAGGACCAGCAGGGCGCCGCTGGCGCGGGAGACGTGCGGCAGTACGCGGCGCATGCGGTGGACGGCGCCCTCCCGCGCCAGCACGACGAGCATCGACAGCAGGCCGATGACCAGGCCCATGCCCAGCGCGTACGCCACGAACGCGGTCACGCCGCCCAGGATGTCGCCGCCGCCGGAGACGAGCCCGGTGACGGCCAGGAACGGCGCGATCGTGCAGGACAGGGACGCCACCGCATAGGACGCCCCGTAGCCGTACAGGGCGGCGAACGAGCCGGCCGGGCCGCCCGCGTTGAGCCGCGGCACGCGGACCAGGAGTTCGCGGCCGGACAGCAACCAGCCGCCCAGAGCGAGCAGGACGGCTCCGATGACGATCGACGCCCACGGCAGGTGCTCCTGGATCGGCGCCGTGGCCAGCGAGATCACGATGCCGAACGCGCCGAAGACCGTGACGAACCCGGCCGTCATGGCGGCCGCCAGGCGCAGCGCCCGCCAGGCCCCGCCCGGCCCCGCGATCAGCAGCGCGAGGTAGGACGGGAGGAGGGCGAAGCCGCAGGGGTTGAACGCGGCCACCAGCCCGGCTGCCAGGGCCAGCGCGATGCCGTCCACTACTTCGTGTGCGCGTCGACGAGCCTGGACAGTTCGGACTCATCCAGCGGCCCCGTCGCCTTCCGGGTGGCGCCCGAGGGGCTCACGAAGACGTACGAGGACTGCGAGGTCACCTTGAAGTGCCGGTAGAGGGCGCCGTCGCGGTCGTCGAGGTGGACCAGGCCGGTCGTGCCCGTCCGGCGGACGAACCGGTCCATCTGCTCCTTGTTCTTGTCGAGCCCGGCGACGCCCACGAAGGCGACCTTGCTCCCGTACTTCGCGGCGCCCTTGGCCACTGCCGGCCCTTCGCCCTGGCACTTGGGGCACCACGGCGCCCAGAACCAGAACACCACCGGCTTGCCCGCCAGCGCGGCACCGTCGTACGGCTTGCCGTCGAGGGTGGTGCCCGTGAACTTCAGCACGGCGGGCGCCTTCGCACCGTTCGCGGGGGTGGTCGAGGACGGGGCGGTAGAGGCGGGCGCCGCGGCCGAAGTGGTGGGGGCGGCCGTTTCGCCGCCACCGCACGCGGCGGCCGACAGGGCGATCACTGCGAGCGTCGCGATGTGCCTCTTCATGGCCCCGACACTAGACCGCGGAACGGCCGCGAGATCTTACGAGACGATGACGTCCCGATGAGGCGCGCCGAGGCAGGGTGAAGGGCTTCACGGCCCTCGCTTCACGGGCGGGACCGGTCGGCGGTGGAGCTCGAGGGGGCGGGGCGTGGGCGGGGACGCGCCCACGCCTTGTTCAGCGGGCGTTCATAGAACCGGTAGAGCATCCAGGCGAGGAACTGGGCTGTGAGCATGAACGCCGCGGCGGACGGCAGCGCGGCCCACGGAGAGAGGGCGTCCTCGGCCGGCAGGAGCGGCGCGGCGACCAGCAGCAGCGGTACGTGCACGACGTAGAGGGCGTAGGACGCCTCGCCCAGCGCCGACGGGGCGGGGCGCGCCAGCCAAGCGGAGCGTTCGTGCACGTCGGCCCTGGCGAGTCTCACGATCACCAAGGTGAGCGGGATGGCGAAGGTGCTGCCCAGGACGTAGGTCGGCGGCAGCACCGCCAGCGCCCCGCATGCGGCGAGGAACGCCAGGAGGATCCCGGTGCGGGGAACCTGCCGCCAGCCGCCGGTCTGCACCAGGCGTGCGGTGATCACTCCCAGTATGAATTCGGGAAGCCTGACCGGTGGCAGGACGTAGCAGAACCACAAGCCGTACTCACTGATCGGTATCCAAGAGGTCGGCCTAGGGCCGGGAATGTGGGCCGCCACCAGCGGTAGCAGCAGCACGATGGCGGCCGTGGCGGCCCAGAGACGGCGAAGCAGCCCGGCGCGGACCGCGCGGACGGCGGCGATCAGGACGGGGAACAGGGCGTAGAAGAACGCTTCGCAGGACAGCGACCAGGCGGGGGTGTTGAAAGCCGCGTACACCTCGCCGCGGGGAACCCAGTTCTGCAGAAGGAACAGGCCGAGAACGGCGGCGTAGGGCGGGGGCGCGTCCGCGGCTTCCAGCGACGGCAGCGGCGTGAAGAACGCCACCGCGACCGCCCACGTCAGCGCGTGGTCGGGAAAGATCTTCCAGAATCTGCGGCGCCAGAAGGCACGCGCGCGGTCACCGGGAACGTGGGTCCAGGTGAGGACGAATCCGGAGAGGACGAAGAACCCGCTGACGGCGGCGGCCGCGACGGGGAAGGTCAGCAGCGTGAGGGAGTTCACCGGTCCGGCGAATACGAGCGCCGTGTGGCACAGCAGGACCGTGAAGGCGAGCAGGAACCGCAGACCCGTCAGCGAGGGAAGGCGTGCGTGTCCAGGGCTGGGCATGGGCGTCTCCCGAAGGCCGTACCGGTTGCCGGCGATCGCGTGATCGATCGCCGCCCGAGCGAGTCGACCGGCGCGGCGCCCGCCGTACCGCTCCCATCGATGACGATGTCGCCCGGCCGTCACCGCGGCCGGGCCGTGCTTTCGAAGTCCCGGCCCGCACGCTCTAGACCCGTGTACGGGCGCCGTCCTTCTCCCGCACGCGGGTCAGCCAGGCGTCGGGCTCGGCCAGTGCGGTCAGCGGTGGCGAGTCCGGCCGGGTGCTCGCCACGATGATCTCCCGCAGGCGTTCCAGCAGGCCGCGAACGTAGGAGGCGGGGGCGAAGGACGTGTCGTAGGCCACCGCCAGGTGGATCTGCTGTCCCTCCTGCCTGGCGATGAGGCCGAGATGCGCGGGAATGTCGAAGAGACCGGGAAAGGCCTCGTCCATCTGGTCGAAGCGCTCGATCGAGCACCCATCCAGGTGCATACCGGTCACGGACGGCAGTACGTCGAGGTAGATGAACTGCGAACCGGCCATCAGCTTCCCCAGCGCCGGCGGCCAGGTATGGGGGGCCAGCAGCGACACGCTGTCGTGCCGTAGCGCCTCCTGCAGGTTCCGGTGCCCGGCCGTCAGTGACGCGGCCACCGGCAGGTCCGGCCGCAGCCGGTGGCGCAGCAGTACCAGGTCGATGACGCAGCCGACCGTGTGCGCCAGGGAGTCGGGCCGCACGGAGCTGATGGTGAACATGCGGGTGTCCGGATCGCCGGTGTCCGCGGCGATGATCGCGCAGAACGGCGCGTAGACGGCGCCGGCGAACGTCACGCGCCGGGCCCGGGCCATGCGCAGGAAGGCGCGAGACGGTTCGGCGGGCACCTTCAGGCTCTGCACGCGCGTCCGGCCGACGGCCGTGCGGTCGAGCGCCCCGTCCGGGATCAGCTCGATCGGCGCGCAGCCGGCCAGCTTCCGGTTCCAGTACCGGAGGTCTTCCGGCCGGGGCTCCGCCGAGCGGGGGGCGGTCAGCCGGGCGTAGTCGGACCGCGGCGGGCCGGCCGGCCGGTGGCCGGCCAGGATCGCCCGGTAGCGCTGGCCGATCTCCCTCTCCAGGATGGCGAGGGAGGTGCCGTCGCCGACCAGGTTGTGCAGGCGCAGGGCCAGGAGGTGGTCGTGCTCGGACACGCGGACCAGTTCGGCGGCGAAGACCTTGCCGGCCGCGGCGTCCAGCGGGTCCGCCGCGTGGAAGGCCCCCAGCGTCACGTGGGGATCGGCATGGTCTCCATCGAGCGTGCGAAGCACCTGGCCGGCGGGCGGGTGGACGAACTGGTGGGCATCCTCCGGCCGGCCGTGGAGGTGCACGGCGGTGCGCAGCGCGGGATGCCAGGCGACCGCCTGGTCCAGGGCCGCCGCCAGTGCCGCGCGGTCTAGTGGCCCTCTGATGCGGTAACGGGTTTCGAGGAGGATGAGCGGGCCCGATCCCCGGGTCGATCCGGACCGGGCGTCGAACTGCCGCTGGAGCGTCTGCTGCGGGCTGAGCGGCAGCTTGCCCGACTGCGGGGGCGCGCTTGCGCCGGGTGTCGCCGTGCCGGGCAGGCGCCGGCCGGCTCCGCTGTCGGCGATCAGTATGGCCAGTCGCGCCACCGTGGGCGCGTCGAACACCACCCGGGCCGGTAGTTCCAGACCGAATCGTTCGTTGAGCCGGGTCGCCAGGCGGACCGCCAGCAGAGAGTCGCCGCCGATCTCGATGAAGTCGTCGTGCACCCCGACCTGGTCGATGTCCAGGATCTCCGACACGGCCGCCGCGATCCGCTGCTCGATCGGCAGGACGGGGCGCGCGTACTCGGTGCTCAGGCTGGGCCGGGCGGTCGCGGGGTCGGGCAGGGCGGCACGGTCGAGTTTGCCGTGCTCGGTGATCGGCAGTGCGGGGACGATGACGTAGGCGGTCGGCCGTTCGTGCTCGGGCAGCCGGTCGGCGGCACGGTCGCGCAGCAGGGGCACCAGCCGCTCGGTCGCGGTGGTGATGACCTGGCGGTGGATCGGCGCGTTGATCAGTTCGCCGTCATGCGGGGTGTCGGGCCAGCGGACCGCGGGCCCGGTGCCGTCGCCGGTGGGGCGGGTGAACAGCGCGTCGAAGGCGCCGTCGGGCCAGCCGGCGGCGCGCGAGAACCGCACCTGCCAGCCCCGTTCGGCCGCCAGCGCCGCCAGCTGCTCGGGGTGCACGGCGGCGTCCTCGGCCGCGGCGGCCAGCCGCCGCAGCGCGCCCGCGGTGTGCCGTTCGCCGTGACCGGTCAGCCGTGCCCGTACCGCGCACGCCCCCGCGGTGCGCCGGTTGGGGATCCGCGTCATCCCGACGGGGTCCTTGCCGGTGAGCAGCTCGGCCAGTTCGTCCAGCCCGCCGGGCCAGGGGTGCCACTGCGGAACGTCCAGGTAGTCGGTGGCCGGCGGCGCGATGACGACATCGAACCGGAAGTCGTTCATCTCGTTGCGCGCGGTGCCGCGCCGGGGGCGCACCTCCACGTAGCAGCCGGACAGCGTGCGGGTGAACCACCTGGGGTCCATCAGCAGGTGAGGATCGAGGTCGACGCGGCGCCGCCACCGCTGGCGCAGCGCCGCCACCGGGTCGTCGTCCTTCGCCTGCGCCAGCACCACCGCGGCCTGCAGGGCGTCCTCCAGGCCGAGGTCCTTCAGATCGCCCAAGACCACCCGCCCGCCCGGCGCCGCGGCCTCGCGTGCACCGGCGATGACCTGGGTCAGGTGCTCGGCCCCGTGGAAGTAGAAGGCCGTCGAGTTGCACAGCACCAGGTCGAATCCGGTCAGCCCGGTGGTGTCGCGGGCGTCGCCGGTGCGCAGTTCGATCTGGTGCAGGCCCAGCGCCTCGGTCTTGGCGCGCAGCGCCTCGATGGCGACCGGTGAGGCGTCGATACCGACGACGCGGTCGCATCCGGGCGCCAGCCGGGTGGTTATCATGCCGGTGCCGCACCCCAGGTCCAGCAGCGAACGCGGGTGGCCGCCCTCCATGGCCAGGGCCAGCGTCGCGCCGACCCACTCGTTCATCTGCTCCTCGGGCAGGCGCTCGCCGGTGTAGCTGCTGGTCCAGCCCACGTGCTCGTCGCCGTGGTCCAGCTCGCCCGTCACCGAGTCCCAGGAGCGCTGCAGCTCCGCGGCCGCCGACCGCTCGTCCCACCGCGGGACCACGTAGGCGACCAGCCGGCCCGAACGCTCGGCGACCACCGCGTCCCGGACCCCGTCGACACCGCGCAACTCGGCCGCGACGCCCTGCGGCTCGATCCGGAAGCCACGGATCTTGACCTGGTCGTCGACGCGCCCGTGCAGCTCCAGCCGGCCGTCCTGGCGCCACCGGCCCAGGTCACCGGTCCGGTAGACGCGCCGGCCGGGGTCGGCCGGGTGCGCGACGAACCGGGCGGCGGTCAGGTCGGGGTCGCCGAGATAGCCCTCGGCGAGGTTCGGGCCCGCGACGCATACCTCGCCCGTCGCCCCGTCGGCCGCGATGCCGCCGTCGGCGTCGATGACCAGCAGTTCGGTGTTCGCGATCGCGGTGCCCACGGTCACCTCGTCTTCAGGCCGCAGCGCCGCCGACGAACACCACACCGCCGTCTCGGTGGGGCCGTACCCGTTGACCAGCGCGACACCGGGCATGCACCGGTAGTGGTCCGCGACCAGCTGCCGGTCGCACGCCTCGCCCGCCACCATGATCTGGCGCAGCGCCGGTGAAGGGCCGTCGAGCGCGGGCAGGATGCTGCGATACAGGGACGGGGTGAGGATGGTGTGGCTGACGTCCCCCGCCGACAGGGCCGAGGTCATCTCCTCGGTCGCCGTCGCGGTGTCGGGCGACAGCAGGTCCACCGTCCCGCTGGACAGGAGCGTCCACCAGACACAGGCGATGGACGCATCGACCGTCATGGGGAAGATGACGGCGAACGCGTCGATCGGGTCCCGGTAGCGGTGCCCGTAGGCCTGCATCGAGTGGGAGGCGGCGCCGTGGGAGACGGCCACCGGTTTGGGGCGGCCGGAGGTGCCCGACGTGTGCATGATGTAGGCCAGCGCGTCCAGCGGCGGATCCTGCCCCGGCGGCGAGGCGGGCAGCGCCGCGATCCCGGCCGCCACCGCCGGATCGTCGACATCGATGCGGTCCATGCCCGCGGGCAGGCTCTGCGACCGCAGCCCGAGCACGCGCCGGGCGTCCAGAGCGGCCATCATGCTCGCGAGCGGACCCTGCGGAAGGTCGGCGTTCACCGGGACGTAGACGCCGCCGGCGGCGTAGATCGCCGCTTGCGCCACCACGGCCGGCACCCCGCGGGGAAGCGCGCATGCGACCCGGTCACCCCGCGCGACGCCTCTTTCGTGCAGGTAGCGGGCGAGGCGATGCATCTCGGCCATGAGCTCGGCGTAGGTCAGCCGCATCGACCGATCGCGTACGGCGGTGGCGTCGGGGCGCTGCTCGGCACGCTGCCGCAGCAGAGCCGGCAGCGGCAGCGCCGGGAAACGCACGGGACGGATCGATCGCTCATTCGTTAGCGCGTGCAGCTCGCTCAAGACTCTCCCTCACAGGCGGGCCGTGCTTTGCTGAAAGGCCGTCAGCGGGGAACGTGTTCCCGCTGTGCGGCGGACGCTCATCGCGGTGGGAGCCCGTCCTCGTCTCCTCGATCCCGTCTGGACGCCTCGTTCCGCCGGCTTTCGGCGATCAGGAGGCTGACACCGCCTGTGAAGCGGGCGTAGGGGTTGAGGCCGCTCAGTTCGGCGGCGCTGGTGGCGACGCCGAAGAAGGCTCGCCGCAGGGCCAGGCCCTGGTACGGCGGAAGGGAGTACGTTCGCCGGACGGCGTGGTCGGTATCGATGAACAGACACTGATCGGGATGGGGCGTCCGCTCGTCGGATTCGCCGATGATCGCCTGCTTCCAGATTCGGGCCAGCGCGCTGCGCAATGCGGTCGTTGCGTGCTCCGGAATCGTCCGGCCCGCCGCGGAAGCCGCCAGGACGGTGTCGAAGGCGGCACACCAGAGCTCGGCCAGAGCGGGCAGGCCGGAGTCGTCGCCACATGTGTCGCAGGCGGTGAGCGCCGCCTCGAAGGCGGCGTGGCAGGGGCGCAGGTCCTGGGGGTCGATCGCGGCGCCCGGCAGGCTTCTGCTGACCGCACGCCGAGCCAGCTCAGGGGCCGCATGGGGGCCGGCGAGCGGCGGGTCCTGCTTCCACAGCGGGTCCCAGAGCGGGGTGTAGAGGGTGTCGCCGGGAGGCAGCGCCGTGGACGCGACCGCCTGGAGCCGCCGGCCTGGGGCCGGCCATGCGAACGCCTGGGCGGCGGCGCTGCCGGCGGCGGTGAGGCCGCGCAGTTGCCTCCGCGCGTTCCAGCGCGGGGCGAGCAGGTACATCAGGCAGCCGCCCATGGCCAGTTCGGCCACCTCCTGGTGACCGGCGGTGCCGCATCGGCACTCGAGCGCATCGTCGATCACCCTGGCCAGAGCCTCGGCATAGCCGCGCACCGCGTCGCCGCCGCCTACCGCCAGGGCCACGTTGACCTCGTTGAAGCTCTCGCCCTGCGCGTGGTCCGGCACCATGTCGACGATCTCGTTGTAGCGGATCAGGTTGTCCAGCGCGCGCTGGATGGTGCCGCACTGGGCGGCGGCCGTGAAGGCGCCGAACTCGTCAGTGAGATGCCGGTAGGCGACCGTGCCCATCGGCAGGCGATGGTGCGGCGCCATGGCACCGTCCCACCAGCGGGCCTGCATGTACTCCAGAGGAGTCACCGGCCCGCCGCAATCGGCGGTGAACCGCCGCGGGTCGGCCAGTTCGTCGGCGACCGCTTTCATGGCGTCCTTGACCCGCATGAAGGCATCGACCAGGACGATGTCGTGCAGGGCGCGGGTGGCGGCCGGGCCGCTCAGGCAGGCGACGCCCTCGCCGGCCGCCCGCACGTAGGCGTCATGGCCGCCGCCGCCGGCATCGTCGGGTGCGCCGACGTAGTCGATGGCGGTGGTCAGGCACAGTACCGAGCCCGCCAGGTTGAGCAGCCCCCCGTCGGTGCACCTGATGAACTGCCAGGCCAGGAAACTGGTGAAGAAGTCGCGCATCACCATCGGGACGGCCGGCGGTGGACTCGTGGCGTTGCGGAGGCAGTACTGCGACAGGAACTCCTCCACCTCGCCGCCCTTGCGGGGGACGCAGGCGGCCAAGGCGGCCAGCACGCTCCCGATTCCGGCGTCGCCCGCCAGGCCCGCCCGGGTGGAGACCGCTGTCAGCAGCGCGGCGGCGGCCAAAGGACCCGAGGCCACGCTCGCGGCGACGTCGTCGCAGAACACCGCGCCGATGGCTTGGCGACACATCTCCTCGCCCGCGGGGGCTCGCGGCACCTGCGCCGACTCGTAGGGAACGTACGACGGCGGGTGGACCAGATACGTCGCCGCCCGCGGGGCCTGGCGCGGCACTGAGACCCCCGCGTCCGGCCGGTCCGCGGCCTCACCGACGCCCATGCGCAGCATGGACAAGCGAGTCGCCGCCGACGTGTCCTCCAGGCCGCAGGCGCCCGCATCCCACAAATCCATCCTGACCTGGGTTCTCACGCGCTGACGGCGGAGTTCCTGAGGGTGGATGTCGCGCACGGGCAGGGCAGGTGAAGACATGGAACTGCTCCTCCGTCTCCGGTGAATCGGCATCGCGCTGGGGCTCCACGGCCGCCGCGCTAAGGAGTGCCGGTACGGCGCGTAGCGCGCAGACGCAGCCGGGCGGGATGGAAGGTCAGGGCCATCTTGGGCCGGACGTCGGCGCCGGGAGGATGATCCAGGCGCCAGCGCGCGGCGATGGTGGCCAGCACCAGGATGGCCTCGGTCCGGCCGAACTCGTCTCCGATGCACTTGCGGGGGCCGGCGCCAAAGGGGATGTAGGCGGCGCGTGCGGGTTGGGGCGAGGCCGGATCCCACCGGTCGGGATCGAAGCGTGCGGGGAAGTCGTACAGGCCGTTTCGCCGATGAAGCAGGTAGGAGCTGAAGAACACGGTGGTCCCGGCGGGAAGGTGGTAGCGCCCCAGCCGGGTGTCCGACGTGGTGATGCGGGACAGGAACCACGGCGGCGGGCACAGGCGCAGGGACTCGGTGACGACCCGGCCGGTGAACTCCAGCCGGTCGAGATGATCGAGGTCGACGGGGCCGGTGCCCACCACCGAGTCGACCTCGGCGTGCAGGCGGGCCTGGACGGCCGGGTGGCGGGCCAGCAGGTGCAGGGTCCAGGCCAGCGTGGTGGCGGTCGTCTCGGTTCCGGCGATGAAGAAGGTGAAGGCTTGATCGCGGGCCTCGGCGTCGGTGAAGCCCTGGTCGCAGTCGCCCTCGGGATCGCGGGCGGCCAGGAGCGCCGACAGCAGGTCGCCGCGGTCGATGCCGTCGCGGCGCTCGGCGATGAAATCGTTGACACTGCTGCGCAACCGGTCCTGCGCCTGCTTGTAGCGCAGATTGCCGAGGGTGGGGATCCGCTTCACCAGCGGCGGGATGAGCGCTCGCCGGTAGATGTTGGCGAGGATGGTGTTGACGTCCCGAGTGATGATCGCCAGCGATTCCTGCGAAAGCGCCCTGCCCAGCAGGGCGGAAGTCAGGTTCTGCAAGCTGATCTTCTGCATTTCCGGGATCACGTCCAGAACCTGCCCCTCGCGCCAGCTGTCGCAGGCCGCGGTGGTATGCACCGCCATGGTCGCGACATAGTCACGCAGCCGGGACCGGTGAAAGGCGGGTTGGGTCAGTCGCCGCTGGCGCCGGTGCAGAGCGCGCGGGCAGGCGGCGAGAGTGTTGCCCACGACCTCCCGCCTGGCCGAATCCCAGAGCAGCCCGCCCTTGTCGAAGGTGCGGTCGTCCCGCAGGACCTGCCGGGTCAGCTCCGCGTCGCACACGAGAACCGTTCTGATCTTCCCGAAACGGACCTCCATCAACTCGCCGTCGGCGGGCAGCGAGTCAAGGAATCCCTGCGGATTTCGAAGCAGATTCCAGGTATGCCCCATGACCGGCCGGCCGCCCGGCGCCCGAGGGATCGTTTCTGTAGCAGCCCCGTCGATGCCAATGTCGTTGCCCATGTGCGCATTCGCCCCGCTCTCGGTGCTTCTGGCGATGACCGGACTCGTGCACATCGGCGCCACCATGCCCGGACAGGCCAGCAAGCCTAAGGCGGATCGTCACTCACTGTAACTATCCAAATACGCTAGGTAGTCATCCCGTCGAGGAGTGCCTCTGGATACCGGTCGGCCACCGCAGCACCTAGACCGCCACGAGCAGCAGGGAACCCGTTCTCCGGCCGACGCCGCGGGAAGCTACCGGTCGGGTTGAATGAGACTTGAGTCTAGACGAGTATCTAGGAGTCGTTCTAGCATGCGGCCGGAGACTCATCGCCTGTCCGTCTGGGGGCCGCGTGACCAAGAGCGCCGACTATGTCGTTGTAGGGGCCGGGAGTGCCGGGTGCGTGCTGGCCAAGCGCCTGGCCGAGTCGGGCGCGAGCGTCGTGCTGGTGGAGGCGGGCGGGTCGGACCGTACGCCGCTGGTCCGCAAGCCGGGCCTGATCGCCGTCTTCCACAACGTCCCGCAGCTGAAGAAGCGGCTCGACTGGGGCTTCTACACCGCACCGCAGGCGAACGCGCTGGAACGGCGGATCCCGCAGACGCGCGGGCGGGTGCTCGGCGGCTCGGGCTCGATCAACGGGATGCTGTTCGTCCGCGGGAACCGCAGGAACTACGACGACTGGGCGGCGGAGGGCTGCGACGGCTGGGGCTACGACGACGTGCTGCCCAGCTTCAAGCGCATGGAGAACTGGGAGGACGGCCCCAGCGACCTGCGCGGTTCGGGCGGCCCGATCCAGGTGACCAGGGCGAAGGACCTGACACCGGCGGGCGAGGCGTTCCTTGAGGCGCTCTCCGCCACGGCGGACGTGAAGCGCATCGACGACTACAACGGGGAGACGCAGGAGGGCGCGGCCGTCTTCCAGCAGAGCGTCCACGGCGGCCTGCGCTACAGCTCGTCGGTGGGCTACCTGGACGGCCACGGCCTGCCCAACCTCACGATCGCGAAGGGCGCCACCGTCGCCCGGGTGGTGATCGAGAACGGCCGGGCGACCGGGGTCGAGACCCTCACCCGGAACGGCCGCGCGACGATCCGCGCCACGCGGGAGGTGATCCTGTCGGCGGGGGCGTTCGGCTCCCCGCAGCTGCTGATGCTGTCCGGCGTCGGTCCGGCCGCGCACCTCCGCGACCTCGGCATCGCCGTCCACGCGGACCTGCCCGTCGGCGACAACCTGCACGACCACCTGTTCGTGCCGATGACGTTCCCGATGCCGGCCGCGCGGCACCGGGGCACCGCGCCGTACTTCGCGTCCGGGGTGCTCAAGGAGACGGTGCGCGGCGGTACGTGGGTGGCGCGCAGCGTGTTCGAGGGGGTCGGTTTCGTCCGCAGCCCGCAGGCCGGGGACATCCCGGACCTCCAGATGCACGCGCTGCCGTGGTCGTACCCGTTCCCCAACCAGGACGCGCCCGTCCGGCACGCGGTCGACAAGCGCCCCGC
Source organism: Spirillospora sp. NPDC029432 (assembly GCF_040703975.1). Classification (NCBI taxonomy): domain Bacteria; kingdom Bacillati; phylum Actinomycetota; class Actinomycetes; order Streptosporangiales; family Thermomonosporaceae; genus Spirillospora; species Spirillospora sp. NPDC029432. Next base: position 234,982 of record NZ_JBEZWH010000005.1, on the reverse strand, counting down.
GCTGACGATCATGCCGACGCTGATCTACCCCAAGAGCCGCGGCACCCTCCGGCTGGCCTCGGCCGACCCGGCGGCGGCGCCGCTGATCGACCCGGCCTACCTGTCCGACCCCGCCGACTCCCGGCTGCTGCTGGACGGGATGGAGCTGGTCCGCGAGGTGATGAGCAGCAAGATCATGGGTCCTGGGCCGATCACCGAGCTCTCACCGGGCCCCGCGTTCCCCGACCGGGCGGCGCTGGCCCGCGAGCTGCCGAACCGCGCGACGACCGTCTACCACCCGGTCGGCACCTGCCGGATGGGCGCGGACGAGCGCGCCGTGGTGGACCCCGAGCTGCGGGTGCGCGGCATCGAGGGGCTCCGCGTCGCGGACGCCTCGATCATGCCGAGCATCGTCGGCGGCAACACCGCGGCCCCGTCCATGATGATCGGCGAGCACGCGGCCACGTTCATCCTGCCCTGATCCGGGGCGGGGCGGGCCGCGGCGGTCAGGCCCAGAAGCCGCTGCCCATGACGGACGCCACGACGTACGTCCCGATGCTGAGGACGACGCCCGTGCCGAGGACGAGCCCCGTGCCCGACCAGCCGGTCCCGCCCCGCTTCAGGACCGCGCCGCGCACGGCGAAGCCCAGCACCATCACGCCGATCACGCCGAACGCGGCCGTGCTGACGCCCTTCTGGGTGATGTTGGAACGGCCCTCGGCGTCCGATCGGGCGAGCGCCTCGGGACCGTACTCGCCGTCCTTGCGCGGGCGCAGGTAGGCGGGGAACGACTCGCCCCGCTCCAGCCCCGAGGCGTCGTGCTTGTTGGGGAGCGAGACCTCCTCCCGTACGACCTTGCCGTCGTCGCTGCGGAACGAGCCGCCGCAGGCGGTCTTCCCTCGGGAACTCGCGCAGTCGTACAGCGTGAACCGTCCCGGTACGCCCTCACTGAGGGCCCGCTGCGGCTCCCTGTAGTCGTCGCTGAACATGCCCCAGCCGATGAACATCAGGAGTGCGCCGCCGGCCAGGGCGCCCGCCACGCGCCCCCAGCTGCGTCCCCCGGGCTTCCTCTCCTCGACCGGTCCAGCCGTGGGCTTCTTGCTGGGCTGCTCCGCTTCTGTCACTGTTCCGCCTTAGTCGTCGCGAACGTCCGCTGAAATCCAGCGGTGATCATAACGACTACGCAGCGCTCCCGCTCGCGTCGTCTGAGTGACGCTTCAGGGAACTTCGACCGTGAACGTGTCGAACCCCGCCGCCGCCTCCGGAACGCCGCGGGCATGGGCGAGCACGCCCACGGCACCCGGCCCCAGCGGGGCGGACGTGTCGGTCGCGGCCGCGGCGTGCCGCCCGTTGACGGTGAGGCTCAGGCGCACGCCGCCGCCCGGCGCGCTCCGGCAGCGGGCCTCGATGTGGTTGGTGGCGGCGGGCGTGAAGGCGCGGCGGAACGGCGACAGGTCGGTCCCCTGCCCGGCGGGCGCCCGCTTGACGATCGCGGCCTCGCCCGTGCCGGTCACGTGGAACTCGTACTTCGCGGTCGGCCGCCTGGGCGGATTGCCGCGGCACCACACCCCGTACGCGCCGGTCCCGTTCGCCCTGGCGGACACGAGAACGTCATCGTGGCGGGACGTGTCGACGTTGGCGGAGGCGGGCAGGTTGCCCTGGCTCGCGACCGTCAGCCGGTAGCGCCCGTCGGCCAGCTCCGCCGACGCGGCGACGGGGCTCGTGTACCGCCCCTCCGGCCACCAGTACCGCCCGGAGAAGTCGTCATGGCGGACGAGCCCCTGATCCGCCGCCGGCCGCGGCCACAGGAGGAACGCGGCACCCACCGCACCGGCCGCGACGACCGCGCCGAGGGCGAGCACGCTCCGCCGCGCCCACCACCTGCGCCCGGCCGGCGCCTCGGTCGCGTCCCGCGGTGCCGCCCGGCCGGCCGGCGCCGTGCCCGCCTCGCCCGTGCCCGCCCCACCCGCCCCCTGGGCGTCCGGACGGGGAAGGTCGGCGAGGTCGATCGCCTGGGTGATCTGGAGGCCCGAGCCGGTCATCTCGTCCAGCAGCTCGGCGATCGTCGGGCGCGCCGCCGGGTCCGGCGCCAGCGCCGCCCTGACCAGCGGCGCGAGCCGCACGTCCAGGCCGTCCAGGTCGGGCGGGCGGTTCGTGCTGCGGTAGTGGACGGCCTCCAGCGCGCCGCTCCCGTACGGCCAGCGCCCCGTTCCGGCGTACGCGACGACGCAGCCCCACGAGAACACGTCCGAGGCCGCCGTCGCCCGGTGCCCCTCGAACCGCTCCGGCGCGATGACCGGCGGCGTCCCGAACACGAACGGTCCCGTCCGGCCCTCGGTGTTCTCGATCTGCGCGATGCCGAAGTCGATGACCTTCGGCCCGTACGGCGACAGGATGATGTTGCTGGGCTTGAGATCCCGGTGGACGATGCCCGCCCGGTGGATCGCGCCCAGCGCCACGGCCGTGCCGACCGCCACCGACTCCAGGCGCCCGCCGTCCAGGGCCCCGTCCCGGGCCAGCGCGGCGGCCAGCGTCTCGCCCTCGATGTACTCGGTGACCAGGTACGACGGGTCGCCGAACGAGGCGTCCAGCACCGCCGCGGTGCAGAACCGCGCCACCCGCCGCGCCGCCTCCGCCTCGTCCCGGAACCGTTCCAGGTACTCGGGGTGCGCGCTCCACTGCGCGTGCATGACCTTCAGCGCGACGCGCTCGCCGCCGGGGCCGCGGGCCAGGTGGACGACGCCCATTCCGCCGCTTCCCAGGAGCCGCTCCAGCCGGTACGGCCCGATCCGCCTATCCACCGCTGCTGAGCTGCTGGAGCCCGGACTTGAGGGGGACCTGCTCGCCGCCGATGGTCACCGTTCCCTGGCCGGGCTTGATGGGCGGCGCGGGCTGGTTGACCCCGTTGCGGGTCGCGACGCCGACCTGGTCGCCGTTCGGCAGCAGCACCCAGCCGGCGACGAGCTGCCCGTTCGCCGACTGCGCCCGGTACAGCCCGGCGGTCCTGTCGACCGGGGCCGCCTTGAACGTCCGCAGCCGCCCCTCGATCCAGAACGTGCCCTCGCCCTGCAGGGTGTTGAAGAACCCGGCGGGCTTGCGGTCCTTGGCCGCCAGCAGCGTCACCATGCCCTCTTTGGCGACCGAGCCCTCGAACCAGGCCTCGTCCTGCTCGTCGCACACGAAGGCGCGCGCCTTGCCGTCCAGGACCGCGACGGCGAGGAAGTTCCCGGTCTCGTTCACGACTCCGGCGTATCCGGCGAAGCGTTCGGCCGCCGAGGCGTTCGCCGTCTTCCGCGGCGGCGGATCGGCCGCGCAGCCGGTGATCATTATCCCGGCCGCGACCCCGGCGACCAGCAAGGAGCGTCGCATGGCTCTCCCCCGTGGAAAGTGTCGTTTCCTGGTTAGATGCTGGGTTTCCAGGAAAAGATGCAGCTCGCCACGGGGAAGCGGCCATATGGCCGTTTGAGGCCGGGGGACGGGCGGCGCCCTACGGGGCCTCGTCGAGCGCGCGAAGCAGCGACCGGAGCACGCCCGTCCGCCATCCGCTGCTCATCCCCTGGAACGCGGCGGCCTGGACGGGATCGTCGAGGTCGAAGCCCGCGTGCTCGATGAACAGCCGGGTCCCGCGCCCCTCGGCGGCCAGCCGCCAGGTGACGGTGGTGTCCAGGGTGCCGCCCTGCCAGCTGATCCGCATCAGCCGCTCCCGGTCCAGCTCCAGGACCTCGCACGGGATGATCCCGTCGAATCCGAGGTGCGGCATCGGCTTGGTGGTCATCGTGAATCGGTGGCCGACGACCGGCTTGAAGTCGTTCGGCATCAGCCACCGGGCCAGCAGGTCCGGATCGGTGAGCGCGCGCCAGACCTTGGCGGGCGGATGCGGCAGGAACTCCTCGACCTCGATCGACGTACGCTCACCGCTCATCGTGCTCCTCCTCGGTCTCCGGCTCGTCCGGTTCCTCGTCCAGCAGTTCGCGCAGGCCGGCGAGCTTCTGCCGCCAGAACCGCTCGTACGGTGTGAGCCATCGTGAAAGCTCCATCAGCGGCTCCGCCTCAAGCCGGTAGATGCGCCGCCTGCCGCTGCGCTGCTCGGTCACCAGCCCGGCGTCCCTGAGCACCTTCAGATGCTCCGAGACGCTCGGCCTGCTCATCGCGAAGTGCGCGGCCAGCTCGTTCACCGAGCGCGGCCCGTCCAGCAGCAGCGCGGTCAGGTCGCGCCGTACCGGGCTGGCCAGCGCCCCGAAGACGTCGACCGTCGCGGCCCTGCCGGTCATCGCCCGTCCGGGGCGGAGAGCACGATCCCGTTGCCGTCGGGGTCGCCGAACGTGGCCTGCCGCCCCCAGGGCAGGTCCTGCGGCCCCTGGACGTCCACTCCCGCCTGCCGGAGGCGCTCGCAGTCGGCGTCCAGGTCGGCGCTCTCCAGGATGAGCCCCTGGACGCCGCCGGGCGCCATGTCCGGCAGGTGGTTCGCCAGCACCATGCTGGTGGCGGCGCCCTTGGGAGCCACCTGGAGCCAGCGCATCGGCCCCATCTCCCGGTCGGCCAGCACTTCCATGCCGAGCACACCGGTGTAGAACGCCTTCGCCGTGTCCTGGTCGGACACCGGAACGGTCAGCAGCCGCACATGCGTGATGTTCATGCGCCCCACATTAGGTAGGTGATTCCCTACCTGTCAAACGTAGGAGAACACCTACCTATCGGCGACCGCCCACCCGCCCCTCGTTCAGGCATCGACGATCAGCCGGATCTGCCGCTGGACGCCGTCCTCACCGCCCAGCTCGGGGAAGTGCGGCATCGCCTTCTCGCACAGCTCCATGAGCTGCTGCTTCTTCGACTTCCCCGACGCATCGTCGAACTTGTAGTACTCGAAGGACGGGCCGGTGCGCTTCCCCTTGAACTTGCCCGCGTCGATGGTCGAGCCGACCAGCATCCGCGCGATCGGGTAGAGGATGCCCTGCATGGCGGCGATGACGTTGCGTTCGAGCGCGTAGCGGTGGCTGAAGAGCTCGATGCGCCTGGTCCCCGGCACCACCTCCTTGCGCACGTCCTTGACGGAGGTGGCGAACAGGACGTCGAGCAGATGGAGCATGTAGCAGTACGACGCGTTGAACAGGTTCTGCAGGCTCAGCGTCGCCGGCGCGTCTGCGAGGGTCTTGACGGTCGGATCGGTCAGGAGCGGCCAGACGGCCTCGGCGCTGTCCATGGGGACCGCGTAGTCGGCCTCACCGTTGCCGGCGCCGATCCCCTCGATGTGCTCCTTGATGCGCAGGAACTTCTCGTAGTGGCTGAACTCCTCGAACCCCGGCCGCGGATTCGCGGGGTTGGAAGGGGTGAACTTGTGGTCGCCGGTGGCCCCCTCACCCTGGTCGACGATGATCTCCAGCGCCTGCTTCGCGGTCTTGAGGCTGTCGACCCGGACCGGCTTGCCGCCGCCGAACTGGTTCCAGAAGCCCCGGTCGTACTGCTTGTCCACCTGGGCGCGGGACCAGTCGATCTCCTTCTTGGCGTCGGCGTCCACGAACGCCTTCTCGATGGCCCGGTAGAACGCCCCGAGGCTCGTGTACTGCCCGGGATCGTTCGGGTGCGCCTCGAAGTACGCCGCGTTCGAGTCGACGTGGTCGGGCTCCTCCACCCGCAGGAACGTGCCCACATGCTCGGTGCTCAGGCTCTTGAGGTGCAGCGGGATCGTGGGAGTGGGCTTGTCCCCCGGCTTGTAGCGGTTCAGCATCGCGCTGGGGAACTTCGGGATGAAGTCCGGGTCGTAGAACTTGATGGCGTCGCCGTGCCCGATGGCGATCATCAGGTTGCGGGCGAGCGCCAGATGGAGCATCTCCTCCACCACGATCCCGGTCAGCGTGCGCTGCACGCCCAGCGGCGGCGACCACTGCGAGTAGCCGTCGGTCCTGATCGAGTACAGGGCGTACATGTAGAGCGGGATGGTCGACAGCTCGACCTGCGCGGCGACGTGCAGATGGTCGGCCAGCGCCTGGACGTCCGGGATCGGCCGCCCCACCGCCAGCGTCCTGACCGGCACCATCAGGGCCACCTGGGGCTCCGTCGTCATCGTCATCGTGTCGTTCCTTCCGTGATGTCCGTGGTGACCGTGGTGAAGAACCTCTGGCCGGCCCATCGGCGCAGCCATGCGAGCCCCTGTTCGGCGCCGGCCCCCGCCTCGTCCAGCGCGTCGCCGGCCGTGGCGCCCCGGACGAGCGCGCTCAACGCCCGGTAGGCGGCGGGATCGACCTCGGAGACGGTGACGGCGTGGTCGGTGCGCGAGAGCACCAGATGGACGGCGCGCGGCGCGGGAAGCTCCGGGTCCCGCCCGAGCCGTACCGCGCGCAGGTACTCGTGGGCGGGGAAGCAGGCGCGCAGCAGCCGCAGGCACGGGGCGGGAACGAGCCGCAGCCGCGCCAGCCGCGCGGGATCCGCGGGCAGGTCGCCCGGCCCGAGGACGGCGGTGCCCTCGGTGCCCGGCCCGTCCAGGACCTCGGTGAAGAGGCGTTCGAGCCGGGCCAGGTCGATCAGCGTCTGCGTCCACGACCCGGGTTCCCCGGGCGGCCGGCCGGCGTCCGGGCGGGTGGCCTCAAGGTAGTCGGCGAATCCCTCGTCCAGCCGGAAGAGGGTCGGCGTGCGCGGCGGGCACGCCTCCAGGTACGCGAGGGCGAACGCGTCGAACGTCTCCCGCCCCAGCAGGTGGCACAGCCCCTCGTGCAGGCCGCGCATGCCCTCGAGCAACCGCAGCCGGTAGCCCCGCCAGTACACGCCCAGCCGCTGCTCCGCCGTCATCGTCCCGGAGGCGGTGAGGACGCTCCCGGCCGCCTCCGTCGGCCCGCCGGGAGCGAGGATCGCGTCCTGCATCCACCGCTGCAGCCTGGCCAGCTCCGACCGCTCAGGCACCGCGGGCCTCCGCGGCCGCCCGCCGGGCCTTGGCCAGCTCGGCCTCCAGGACGGAGAACGCGGGCAGCCGGTCGTCCCACTCCAGCAGGGTCGGGACGTCCCCGGCCAGCTCGACCGCGAGCCGGTACAGCTCCCAGACCGGGCCGGCCACCGGGGCGTCGTGGGTGTCGATGATGTGCGTGCCGTAGTCGGTGTGCCCGGCCAGGTGCACCTGCACCACACGTTCCGGCGGGAGCGCCCGCAGGTAGGCCACCGGGTCGAACCCGTGGTTGAACGCGGACACGTGGACGTTGTTGACGTCCAGGAGGAGCCCGCAGTCCGCCTCGTCCGCCATCCGCGCCAGGAACTCCGGCTCGCTCATCGTCGAACCGGCGAACTCGGCGTAGCTGCTGGGGTTCTCCAGCACGATCCGGCGGCCGAGGAAGTCCTGCACGGCGCCGATCCGGCGCACGACGTGCGCGAGCGACTCCTCCGTGAACGGCAGCGGCAGCAGGTCGTGGGTGTTGAGCCCGGCGACGCCCGTCCAGCACACGTGGTCCGACACCCACGCGGCGCCCACCGCCTCGGCCAGGTCCCGCAGCCGCGCCAGGTAGCCGAGGTCGAGCGGATCGGTGCTGCCGATCGACAGGGACACCCCGTGCAGGACGACGGGGTACCGGTCGGCGATCTCCTCCAGGGCGGCGCGGCGGCCGCCCCGCGAGTCCATGAAGTTCTCAGTGATCGCTTCGAAGAACCCCACCGCCGGCCGGTGCCGCCGGATGTGCTCGAAATGCGGGGTCCGCAGCCCGACGCCGAACCCGAGCGCCTCGTGCCCCAGGCGGGGCGCCGTCACTTCCCGGTCCGGCGGGCGGGCCCCTGCCGCGGCGGCATCGGCACCGGGTCCGAGGTCCGCGGCCCCTCCGGGAGGGGCGGGTCCTTGATGGCGTCCGGATCGACGTCGCGGAGGTCGTACCGGGGGATCAGATCGTCCGGGATGCCCTCCCCCGGCGACGGCCCGAACGCGAGGCCCGCCCGGTACATCCGGGCCTCCATCTGCCGCCGCGCCTGCTTCCACACGCTCTTGCCCTTCAGCGGGCCCGCGCAGAACACCCGGCTGACGTTGATCGGGCTGGCGCAGCTGCCGTTGAACCGGCAGTCATGCTCGCCGGGACGGAACTGCTGGGCGTCGTCGCCGGCGTACCCGCAGCCGCCCTGCCCCCGGCACTGCCCCTCGCCGTGGCAGACATGCCGTACGGTGGCGCAGTTCCCCGTCCCGGCCATGTAGGCCGCGCCGTCGATGTCGAACCCCTTGCACGCGCCCAATCCTTGGCAGACGTGGAGCTCCTTGTAGATCGGCTCCTCGTACTTCTTCGCCTTCGCCGCCGCGCCGTCGGGCGCGGACCTCCGGCCGCTGCTCAGGTCGTGCATCTCCGCCGCGTACTCGGTCGAGGGCAGATCCTCCGGCCGGGCGTCCTTCTTGCCGCCGTCGCGCTGCCGCTTGGCCTCGCCCATCCGCATGCCTCCAGAACGAGAAGTCGATGTCCCCATCGGGCGACCGCGCCCGCGGGCCGCGGGCGCGCGGAACGTACCGGTGAGGTCCCGTCCCGGCCCGGCGGCCACAGACATCCCTTCCGCTCACCAGGCAAAACGCACCACCATGGAGCGGCTTGATCCGTTCTAGAAGGAGAGCCGAACGCCCCCCGCCGGTCAGCGGCCGGACAGGTGGCGCGCGATCCGGCGCAGCTGCTCCGCGTACCGCTCCTTGAACTCCGGCGAATCCGGCGCCAGCCCGTACACCGAACGCACCATGTGCGGCATCACGGTCGGCAGCGTGACCATCGACATCATCATCAGCATGAGGGCCTCGGGCTCCAGGTCGTCCGCCAGCTCACCCTCGCGCTGGCGGTGCCGCAGGGTGGAGAGGTCCTCGCGCGGAACATCCTCGATCTCGGCGAGGTCCTCGGTCAGGCCGCGCCACACGTTCAGCCGCCCGCCGCGCGGATCGGCCAGGGCATCCTCCAGGTAGCGCACCCAGATGCACTCCAGCGGCATCTCGGGGTCGTTGATCTCCTCCTCGCGCTCCAGCCAGCGCCGGCCGATCTCCTGGTAGAGCCCCGCCTTGCCGCCGAAGTAGTAGCTGATGAGCTGCTTGTTCACCCCGGCCCGGTCGGCGATGTCCTGGACGCGCGCGCCCGCGTACCCCTTGGCCGCGAACTCCTCCAGCGCCGCGTCCAGCAGCAGCCGCCGCGACCGCTCGGCGTCCGTCTTGCGCTCTTCGCCCCGCGGCGACCGCCGCGTCGTCCTCTCCACGCCGCTCATCGTAGTCCAGGGTCTCATCCATCCGGATGTTTGACATCTTCAACCGTTTGGATGAAACTGGCGATTCCCCACACCCGAGGAGAAGTCATGATCTTGGTGACCGGTGCCACCGGAACCGTCGGCCGTCCCCTCGTCGAACGGCTCGCCGCCGCGGGCCACAAGGTCCGCGCCCTCAGCCGCACCCCCGCCACCGCCCGCATGCCCGCCGGAGTCGAGGTCGCCCCCACCGCCGACCTGCCCCTGGACGGCATCACATCGATCTTCGTCAACCCGGCCGCTTTCTGGACCGGCCTGGGCGACCTCCTCCCCCGCGCCGCCGGCCACGGCGTCCGCCGCGTCGTCCTGCTGTCCTCGCTGGCGGCCGCCGACGAAGACGACCCCGACAACACCATCGGCCTGCACCACCTGGAGGTCGAGCGCGAGATCGAGGCGTCCGGCCTGGAGTGGACGTTCGTACGCCCCGGCGCGTTCGCGTCCAACACCCTGAGCTGGGCCGCCCAGATCCGCGCGACCGGCACCGTCTCGGGCGCGTACGCCCGCGCCCAATTCGCCCCGATCCACGAGGCGGACATCGCCGCCGTGGCCTTCGAGGCCCTCACCACCGACACCCTCATCGGCGCCAGGCCCCTCCTGACCGGCCCCGAGTCCCTGAGCCAGTCCGACCAGGCCCGCCTCATCGGCGAGGCCATCGGCCGCCCGGTCCGCTACGAGGAGATCTCGCCGGAGGCCGCCGTCGAAGCCATGACCGCCGAGCACATCCCCCCGGCCGTCGCCGAATCCCTGATCCGCATCCAGGCCGACTCCGTCGACCGCCCCGCCGACATCTCCCCCGAAGTGGAACGGATCACCGGCAGCCCCGCCCGCACCTACGCCCAGTGGGCCACCGACCACACCACCGACTTCCAGTGACCCCTTAGGTCCTGGTCCGCCCCCTGGACCAGGACCTAAGGTCGGGCGCATGGCCCCCGACCTCGCCGCCGCCCTCCAGGAACCCGACACGACCTGGGACTTCCTCCGCGGCTTCGCCGCCGCCTGGACGTCCCCGCTCAACCACGACGACGGCTGCGCCGAAGAGGAACTCCAGGCCGCCGAAACCGCCCTCGGCCTGCGCCTCTCCGAAGCCGTACGCCGGCTCTACACGCTGCTGGGCCGCCGGGACGACCTCACCAGCAACCAGGACCGCCTCCTGGCGCCCCGCCAACTGCACTTCGACGAGGACGGCCAAGCCCTGGTCTTCCGCGTGGAGAACCAGGGATGCGCCGACTGGGGCATCCCCGTCCACGAACTCCACCTGGACGACCCGTCCGTCATCTACCGGCCGGACGCCCCGTACGCCGCGCCCGTCCCCTGGCGGCCGTTCCTCGCCCGCTTCTCGCTCGCCTCCATCGAGATGGTCCTCAGCGAGACCCTCTTCAACGACGACTCCCTCAGCGACAACCAGGAGCCCTCCGAAACCGCCCTCCAGGCCCTGGAACTCCGCTACACCCGCCTGCCCATCCCGGATTACCCGATGTGGGCGACGCCTTCCGCCCCACCGGTGCGCTGGTACACCGGCCCCGACGTCCTGATACGCAACGACTCCGACGCCTGGCTCTGGGTCCGCGCCCGTACGTCCTCGGCCTTGGACGAGGTCCGGCGGGCCCTCCCCGGCGACTGGCTGCTGGCCCCGGCGTGACCGTTCAGCGGCCCCACCCGGGCAGGATGGGCGGCAGATCCACGAACGGCACGTCCGGCGGCTTCGGCGCGGCGTCCTCCTCACCGTCGCCCTCCCAACGCCGGGCGTACTGATCCGGAATGTCACCCCAACCCCAATAGGGCACGGGCCGGCCGGGCACGGAACCGACCTCCTCCATCGGGTCGATCCGCTCGTCCCCGACCGTGCAGAGATGCGCCCAGTCGTCCCCCATGTCGAAGACGTACGCGAACCGTTCGCCCGCCTTCAACCGGCTGAGACTCGTCAGATCGCTGTCCAGCGCCCCCTCGGGCGCCTCCCCGTCCCACATGGCCGTATGCGTGAGCGGCGTCCCGCCGTCCAAGGTGAACATGTGCAGATGCGCCATGTCCCACCGCGCGAACGCCACATCGATCGCCTCACCGAGCTGCGCGAACGTATGCGACCGAGCCGCCGCGAACACCCTGCCGGGCCGAGGCCAGAACGCCTCCCCATGCCCGGACACCAACTCCACCCGGATCGACAGCCAAGAACGCGCCACCGCCGGCCTCTCCTCCACCTACAACAAGCAGAACCGCCCCAACGCTAGCCCGTACAACCCCCCAGGGCACGAACGATCCACACCACCACTCACCACAGCCCGAACACCCCGCTCTTGATCTCCCCAAGGAGAGAACAGCGAGCACCCCAACTGAACACCAGCAACCGACCCGCATGACCTGCGTGTCCCGCACGGCGAGGACGACCGGAGACGTCAAGGCAACCTCGACGCACGTGGTCCCCGCCGCACGCGAGACCGCCGAAGATCGAGAAGGGGGAAGGTTCGCGTCAGGGCTCTGGAGACACGAACGAGCACGTCAAAGCTGCTATCCAGTGCAGCGTTCCTCGCTCAGTGCAGCCTCTTCCACACTTGTTGCCTCACTATCAAGGTGGAGCGATGGACCCTTTCTTAACTTCCATAAAGAACAGTCCCAACTGCCGCTTACTGAAGGTTAATACCGGGCCAGTCGGGTCCACACTGTCTCGGACAGCAACCTTCGAAGAAGGAACAGATGCGAGCTCGACACACTCTCCCTGCTGGCCACTGTAAGAACTCTTGCGCCAGGAAATAGGGGACGAACGATCAGAGTTCGAGTACATCACCGAGCCCCTCTATCCATGCGTCACACTTGCGCCGCCATGGCGGAAATCATGCTCAGCGTATCGCGGGGCGTGAGCGCCACAGCGTTCAGGCGGCGAAAGGCCAGCTGGTAGCTCTGCACCTCCTCCGCCTCCTCAATGAAGAGCTCACCGGCGATCGTCTCCACGTAGACCGCGTCAGGATCGCGATCCTCGGCGAACGAGAGGATCGAGAACGCTCCTGTCATGCCCGCGTGCGCTCCGGCCTCGAAGGGAACGACTCGAACACCAATATGAGGAAGAGCAGCCGCATCCTGTAGATGCTTAAGTTGCGAGCGCATGATCTCGCCGTCACCGACTCGCCTTCTGATGGCCGCCTCATCCAGGATGACCGACAACTCCGGTGGGCGCGGCCCCACGAGTATCTTCTGGCGCTCGGCACGAATATCGACCCGACGCTCGACCTCCTCCGCAGTAATCTCGGCCGGGCCGTCCAGAATCAGCGCACGCGCATAGTCCACCGTTTGCAAGAGACCTGGCACCATCAACGGCTGGAATGTACGCAGCGATGAAGCCTCGATCTCCAGACCGATGTAGGTGCTGTATCGCTCACTGAGCATGTCCTTATAGGCATGCCACCAGCCACGTTGGCGTCCCTGCCTCGCCAGAACAACAAGGGTCTCCCGCTGCCGCTCGTCGACGACCCCGTACACGTTCAGCAGATCAACGATGTCCCGCGGGTTCGGACGCTGCCATTCGCCCCGCTCCATGCGAGTGAGTTTGCTCGTCTGCCAGTCCAGCCGCTTCGCCACCTGGGTCGCTGTCAGCCCGGACTGGTCCCGCAGACTCCGCAACTCGGCGGACAAACGGCGGCGCCGCAGGGTCGGACTCTGCGGTCCCTCGGTCATGCTTCCTCCCTCGCCCGCGCGGTGAACGATCGTAGAGCACACGCTCGATCACAGAGCGAAAACACTCATTACCACATCAATCGTACGCGACTCAAAATAGGTATTGCGAATTGAGCCGCCTTCGAGCATCCTGTCTCCAGACGGTCACTGTTCGTGACCTCCCGCTGAGCTAATGTCTCGCGCCAAGCTGCGGGCTTGCCCACGGGCAAGGTGGCTCAACCAACGCCTTCTGGAGGCAACGGTGTCCCCCGGCAACCCCCTTGACCTGCCATACGGCGGGATCTATCTGCAAAGACTCTCTTCAGCCGCGTGCTGTGCTTCGCAGGCACGGTCGGCCCTGACTCGAACGATGGAGGCCCTCGGCTTCCCTCAGCCGACGATCGACGATGGCGCGCTGGCGATCAGCGAGCTGGCCACGAACGCGCACCTCCACACTCATCCGGAACGGCCTCCCACCGGCCCCGAACTCTGGATCTGGGCCCGAACGCGCCCCACACACGACCTCCTGGTCGCGGTCTTCGACACCTGCCGCGACGCTCTCCCCGCACCATCACCAAGCCACGTACTGGACGAACAGGGCCGGGGCCTCGGAATCGTCGCCACCCTCGCCAGAACATGGGGCTGCCACCCGTCCCGCTCCCGGCTCAACCCCACACCGACCCCCGGCAAGGCCACCTGGTTCACCCTGCCGCTTCCTGCCCACTGGCCAACTCCCCAGCAGCCCATCCCGCCGGCTCTCGCCGCCCAGCGACTCGCCCTCACCCTCCAATCCCGCGGCCTCGACTGCGCCCGGCGCAGCGATGACACCGGCATATCCGTCGTCACCGTCGAAGACCTGATCGTCTGGGTCAAGCGAGCGTCCTTCTCCTGGCGGTCAGACACACGCACCTACGCCAGCCACCCGCTCATCGACCTCCAGGAAGCCGCCGAAAGCGTCGTGCGCACCCTCGAACAGACTGCGCTCCCGTACTCCATCTGACCGGCGACGGCCACTCCCCGAGACAGGACCACACCCCATGGACGAGGACGTCCTACTCCTGTTCCTCCGCAGCCTGTTCCCACTGTGGACGTTCAGCCGGGACACTCACGGCACCTGGCGAGCCACAGGCCGCCTCCACATCAGCTCGTCCACAATCGACGGTCTCCTCGACTCCCTCGCCACCGCCGACCCCACCGCGTTCACCCGAGCCCTCTGCCTACTGAACGGCACCATCGCATGACGGAACGCCAACCCATCGCGGACCTGACGCCCAGGCCAGGGGCATGTCGGCGTGCGAGACACACCACCTTGCTGCGCCGTGCCGGCCACCTGTGGACTGGCCAACGCAAGCACTGCTGCAGTGCATCGCTTCCGCTGACCGCCCACTGACCCTGCCGGAAGAGCCTCGATTGACGGTGCACTGGTACATGAGGCACTCCAGCTTTGAAGTCGTCGCTATGGATCGTTCTAACCAAGGAGAACGGTCGCGGATCGCATGACACCCTTCCGGTAGGGGTCACCTGGAGCGCGGCCGCGATAGATCGCTTCCTCCGCGATCCACCCCACATCACATCAAACGGACATACGAAATAACTCACCACAAGCTCCCCGAGCTGGCATCATCCTGTAGCGATCGTCTTGATCGCCTAAGGAGGGGCCGTGCTCATCAAGGTACGCATCGATGGAAGATACGCTGACGAGGAGCTGCGGTCCCTCTATACCTGGCTCCGTCAGGAGCCGGAGATTCGCCGCAACGTCGAACTTGACCTCGCCACCGAAGGCCCGCTAGAGGGCAAGATGGGCGACGGCCTGGACCTGATCACTTTGGCCGTTACAGGGACTCTCGCGTTTCCCGCGTTCATCCATACTATCGCTAATTGGCGCCATAACAGGCGTCGCGAGTACCAAGTCACGGTCGAGATCGGCGACAAGAAAGTTGTCGTACCTGACGCAGACAAAGACCTGATCCTGAAGATCGTCGAAGAGTTCGACGGAAGCAACTGATGCTCCCAGACGCCTGGACATCACGAGCAGTTTTGGTCGGAACCAGCTCTTACGAGAGCCTTTCTCAGTTGCCGGCCGTACAGCGAAACCTTGAAGAATTCAGTGCACTACTGCAGGACTCGTTTCTCTGCGGGTTGCCACCAGAGCACTGCACCGTGGTTTCCAATCCCACCTCGGCCGCAGAAATGCTGGACCCAATCTCGGAGGCAGCAGCGGAGGCGTCCGATGTACTTATTGTTTACTTTGCCGGTCACGGCAAGCTGCACTCAACAGGCAGCGACCTGTATCTTGCTCTCGTAGGATCTGACCGCAAACGGATGTACAGGTCAGTGGCCTTCAATCACATTCGAGATGAGCTCCGCGAGAGTGCGGCCCAACGGATCATCGTCATACTTGACTGCTGCTATAGCGGCCAGGCACTCAATCAGATGGATGCATCAGATTCAACGAGTCGCCTTGCAGATAACGCGGCGCTCCAGGGAACCTACTTGCTCGCGTCGACCGCAGAGAACCGAATGTCCGACGCCGGTCACACTTATACGGTCTTCAGCGGCCAAATATTTGATCTCATCAAGAATGGGATACCTGGAGAACCAAGTCTCCTCAGCATGGACGCGATATACGCGGCGGCCAGACAAGCACTAGAAGAGCAGGGAATGCCCAGCCCGCAGCGGCGAGAGAAAGGTTACGGCGGAGACCTGGCCATCTTTCGCAACCGTGCACGCAAAGGAAACGGGGATACCACTTTCGGAGAGATCGCCAGGGAAACTCGGGAGAACTGGTTTACAAATCGGCGCGCACTACATGATGAAGGAATACACCGCCCACTTCAAGCTGGCATCTGTGGGACGGCAACTAAGGGTGGCGCCGAATCGATCGTCGTTTCCGGAGGGTATAAGGATGACCGAGACTACGGAGACGTCATCCTGTATACCGGCCATGGAGGGCGGGATCCCGACACAGGAGCCCAAATTAGAGACCAGACACTCAACGATTCTGGAAATGCCGCCCTCTTGAAGAGCCTGCTAGTTGATATGCCCGTTCGAGTGGTGCGCGGATCGGCCGGGAATCCTAAGTTCTCTCCTGACACCGGATACTCGTACGACGGCCTCTACGCTGTGCGTGACTACTGGACCACGCCCGGCGTCGATGGCCCACAGGTTCTACAGTTTAGACTCGAAAAAGTCAATCAGAATGACGCGGACAACGAGTCCGTACACCGAGGACGCGATCTCGCATTCGGTGGACTTAGCAAGTTGCCGTCCGGCGGCTACACAGACCGACAACTGGTCCGCGAACTCGAGAACATTTATGATTTTGCTTGCCAGGTATGCGGCGAAATCCTTGAAGTGCCGGGCGGACTACGCTTTTCATCGGTCTTTCATATACGTGCCCTAGAGTTGCCACATCGGGGGCCCGACTCACTGGACAACATGCTATGCGTGTGCTCCAATCACCGCGACCTCTTCGCCTACGGCGCCATAGTCATCACGGATGACTTCATACTTATCGACCAATCGGATGACGAGGAGATAGGGCCTCTCACCCGCAAACATGAAATAAACCTCGAGCATGTTCGTTATCACCGCATGCACCATAAACTGTCTCAATGGCAGCGCCATGGCAACGCACTCTGATCAGGGTTTTATCGGGCGCACGGTGAGCGCTTAATCTCCTAGGCGACCTGCGCGAAGGCAGCGTACCGGACCTCCAGCGCTTCCCGATCAGGCTGATCGCTTCGCCTGCGCGGGATATGCAGGCGCGTGCCATGCATATCCTGAATACCGTGACGGAGCATGGGGCCGTCCTCTTCCTGCAATATTCCGCTTCTGACCTGAACGACGAAGTCCGGGGTGACTCCGATCAAGTTCTGATCGTACGCAGCATGATGGATCTTGCAGAGTGCGAGCCCGTTTGACACGCTCGGAACACCGTCCGGATGGCGATCAGGCAAGATGTGTGCAGCGTCGAGCAGGCCAGAATGGCGGAGCCGGCACATCGCGCAACTGACTTCGTATGCCTGGATCACTCGCTGACGGAAGACAGGTTGATGGACTCGGTGCTTCGTCATCCGCTCCACGTAACGACGCTGCACCACGCTTTCCAACCCGGCACTGAGAAGTCCCCTTTGGGCTTCATCCACCGCCACCACAACTTGGAGCATCTCGGGCTCATCAGCAATAAGCCATACGGGGTAGAAGGGAATATAAAGGCCGGTGGCCACGCCATAGAACCAGATCAGCGGCACTTGCAACTCGTACGCGCTACGTAGAGCAACGTTATCGGACTGGTTCGGATCCTTGCCTCGGTACTTGTAACGAAGCAGACCGTCTTTTCCTGGACGATCCTCGTACGGAGGTTTCTGCTGCGACGGCGTAAAAGTCGTCAGGATGGACAGGGCGGCCACCAGGTTGCGGGGTTTACGGATTCCTCTGCTCTGGTCAACCAGCCCGATCCGTGCGCCCTCGAACATGAAGTTCATGAGTTCGTCCCGCCTGATCACCGGTTCGTCCGGCGTGCGCCGAGCGTCGAGCCAAGCCATGGCTGCCGCCCGTACCCGGCGGTCGAACTCCACAGGGTCACTCACGAGTGATGTTCTATCTCAGAAGGCAGCCTGGGCGCTATCGCGCACTTCACGGCGGAGCGGATCTCGATGGCCGGGGCGGTTGACGCTGTGCGCCGTGGCCGTCGTCATGCCGGGGAGGGACCGGACGGCGGAGGAGCGGCTGCGGGCCACCCCGCCGTTCTCGTCATGCCGTACGACGCGCACCTGGCGCGAGGAGAGGCGGTCGATCCCGCCCTCATCGATGTGCCGTACTGCTGCGCCTCGCGGCCACCCTGGTAGCCGACTAGGGACGGCGCACGCTCTCCTCGGACGTCGTGTCGGAGGCCGGGGTCACTCCATGCCCTTCTTGCCGGGGGTCCAGAACGGTTTGGTCAGGATCGTGCGTCTCGGCCAGCCTCGGTCGTTGACCAGGTGGGCGCGTACGGACTGGATGGTCTTGGCCTCGCCGGCCACGTAGGCGACGCCTGGTTCGTCGGGCAGGGACAGGTCGCGGACGGCGTTCAGGAGGGTATCCGAGGAGGCGGCCGGGGCGCCTTCACGGTAGTGCCAGTGGACGTTCTCCAAGGGGAGGCGGTCGTCCGGGGTGTCCACCTCGATGACGGCGTGGTGCGGGGAGCCGTTCAGGGAACGGAGCATGGGGCCGAACGGGACGGAGGCCGTCTCCTCGCCCACGAAGAGGTGGTACGGGGCGTCCGGGCGGGGGACGAAGGAGCCCTCGGGCTTGGTGAAGACGACCTCTTGGCCGGGGCGGGCGGTACGGGCCCAGCGGGCACCGGGGCCGTCGCCGTGGTCGAGGACGCGGAGTTCGAGGCCGGTCTCGTCGCCGTCCCAGATGGAGTAGGTGCGGCGGGTCAGGAGGCCGTCCACGCTGATCCGGATCTGCTGGCCCGGGGTCCATGACTGCGTCGGGCAGTTGATGCGCAGGCGGAGCATCCGCTTGGTGACGGGGGTGGGGGCGTCCTCGATGGTGCCGGTGACGAAGAAGAGATCTCGCAGGCGCATGGGATTCCTTGAGATATGTCGCGTTTGAGATCAAGATACATCGTGTTCAGGCCGGGGGTCAGCGGACGCCGCGGGGGCGGAACTGGATGCTCATGCGGGGGCCGGTCGGGCGGGCGGTCTTGGGGATCGCGTGGTCCCAGGTGCGCTGGCAGCTGCCGCCCATGACGATCAGGTCGCCGTGGCCGAGCTCGTACCGGAGGGCGGGACCGCCGGAACGGGGACGCAGGTGCAGGGCGCGGGTGGCGCCGACCGAGAGGATCGCGACCATCGTGTCGTGGTCGCGGCCGCGGCCGATGCGGTCGCCGTGCCAGGCGACGCTGTCGCGGCCGTCGCGGTAGAGGCAGAGGCCGGCGGTGCGGAACGGCTCGCCCAGCTCGTCCATGTAGTGGGCGTTCAGGACGTCCTTGGCCTCATCGAGGGACGGGTCGGGCAGCGGGTCGGTCACGTCGTAGAACGCGAGCAGGCGCGGGACGTCCACGACGCGGTCGTACATCCGGCGGCTCTCCGCCCGCCAGGGAACGGTCTCCGCGAGGCGTTCGAACAGGGCGTCCGCGCCCGCCATCCAGCCGCGACGGAGGTCGATCCAGGCCCCGTGCGCCAGCGGCGTCCGCCGGACGGACGCGCCGAGGGCGCGCGGGCGCGGGTCGTCCCAGCAGTCGAGGAGGGAGCCCTGGAAAGCGCTGCTCATGCCTCCAACATACCCAGCGGGTCAAACATGTGTTCGATCAGCAGGTGGCCAGGACCCCGTCGATGATGTGGCGGGTGCGTTCGGGCGGGTCGGCCTCGGTGACCAGCGTGTTGAAGACGTGCCAGTGGCTCTCGATCTCCTTGGGGCGGCTCGGGTAGCGGGCGGTGCCGAGGCCCTCCAGGTAGACGATGTCGGGCAGGTGCGCCTGCGGGAAGCGGACGAGCGTGAGCGGGCCGGTCGCCGCGCGGCGGGCGTCGTACGGCGCGATCTGGACGGTCACGTTGGGCCGTTCGGCGATCTTCTTGATGTGCTCCAGCTGGGCGCGCATGACCTCGGCGTTCCCGACCGCCCGCCACAGGGCGGCCTCGTGCACGACGGCCCAGAGGTTCACCGGGCGGGGCCGGCGGCGCAGGAGGCGCTGCCGCCTGGCCAGCAGCTCGATCCGCCGGTCCGCGGCGCGCCCGGACGCGGCGGCGAGGCCGTTGGCGAGCAGTTCCCGCGCGTAGGCCTCGGTCTGCAGCAGCTCGGGGACGTACTGGTCGTCGAAGCAGCGGACGAGCTTGGCCGCCTCCTCGGCGCTGAAGTAGCGGCGCTCGTACCGGGCGACGACGTCGCGGAGGTCGTACCACCACGGGCGGGCGCCGGTCTCGTCGGCGAGCGCGAGCAGCGTCGCCCACTCGCCCTGGTCGGGCAGGCCGTACAGGGTGAGCAGCGCGATGACGTCCTCGCGCCGGACGCCGCTGCGGCCGGCCTCCAGCCTGATCACCTTCGAGTCGTGGGAGCCGATCCCCTCGGCCGCCTCCAGGCGGGTGAGGCCCGCCTCCTCGCGCAGATCACGGAGTCGCTTTCCCAGCAGCATCCTCGGGACCAGCGGATCGCCCTGGACCAGCGTGGCCCGCCCGCCGTTCGGCGCGCTGCTCGTCGTCGTCACGGAGGCCAAGGCGGCTCCTCGAAATGGTGGCGGCCGGGGGCACGACCACTTCACTATAGCTTCCGGTTCCGCATCGGTCCCGCGTGCGACCTACGACCCCGGGAGATCTATTGCGGCGGTGCCCCCACCGTACCCGCGAGGCTAGCGTTTGAGCGCGACCCCGCACATTGTGAAATCCTTCGACGGATCGAACACGTCGATTTCCGGACGCCATCGCATGACCGAAACGAGCCCGGGTTCCACCGGTTCGAGCCCGTCGAAATAGCTTTTGATGAATTCCGGGCTGCGCAGAACGTAGGGGACGGCGCCGGTGTCGTCGTAGCCGTCCTGGGCCTCGTTGAACGAGACGTCCTCGTCGGTGCAGTCGTACAGCGTGAGGTAGCTGCCCGGCGGCAGCTGCGCGACCAGCCGGCGGACGATCGTCCGGGCCTCCTCGGCGTCCTGCATGTGCCCGGTGATGCCCATCAGCATCAGGGCAACCGGCTGCGTGAAGTCCAGCCGCTCCTTCGCCAGCTCGATGATCTTGTCGGGGTCGTGCAGATCCGCGTCGATGTAGGTGGTCTCGCCCTCGGGCGTGCTCGTCAGCAGGGCCCGCGCGTGCGCCAGGACGAGCGGGTCGTTGTCGACGTACACGATGCGCGAGTCGGGGGCCACCCGCTGCGCCACCTCGTGGGTGTTGTCGACGGTCGGCAGCCCGGTGCCGACGTCGAGGAACTGCCGGATGCCGGCCTCGCCGGCCAGGTACCGCACCGCCCGGGCCAGGAAGTAGCGGCAGGTGCGCGCCATCTCCTGGATCTGCGGGAACACCTTCACGTACTCGTCGCCGGCGATCCGGTCGACCTCGTAGTTGTCGGTGCCGCCGAGCCAGTAGTTCCAGATGCGCGCCGAATGCGGCACGTCGGTCTTGATCTTCGGGGGAAGACCTTCAGTGGTTTCGGGAGGGCCGTCCTGCACGGTCGACATCTCCTTCCGCTCCGTCGCGCCGAGTGATGCCACCAACCTAGGCGCCAGACCCCCCGAACGTCGAGATTCCGGGATTCGGTCCGCCACCGCACACCTTTTGGAACCCTCCCACGCGCCTCGGGAGTTCAAATACCTCCCGGTACGCAAGAAAGATGTTCCGGCCCCGCCTAAGAATGGTCGCCCGGGCAGTACGCCGCCGCGCCGCGGCGGCCGGTCCGTGCTACGGCATGGCGACCGGGAAGGGGAGGAGCCGGCCGGCGACCGGATCCGCCACCGAACGGGCCGACGCCGCCACGGCCTCGGCCGGCGAGAGCACGGGAGCCGCCGGGACGCCCGCCGCCGAGAGTTCCGCCAGGACGGCCCGGGCCTCGCGCGCCGCCAACGCGGCGGCGATCGATGCGTTGATCTCCTCGGCGGCCTCCTGCCGGGCGCGGTACGCCGACCATCTCGGACCGTCCCACCGGTCCAGGCCCAGGGTCCGTACGAGGCGCGCGAAGAAGTGGTCCTCGATGGCCGCGACCGCCACCGCCCGGCCGTCCGCGCAGGTGAAGGTGCCGTAGGCCGGCCTGCGCAGGGCCATCGCGCGCTGGTCCGGCACCGCCGTGGCGCCGTCCAGGTGGAACGGCCCCAGCCGGGGGTTCAGCCAGTGCGCGAGGCAGTCGCGGATGGAGACGTCCAGGTGGCGCCCGCGGCCGGTGCGGTCCCGCTCGCGCAGGGCGGCGAGCAGGGCCGACATCGCGTACATCGCGGCGCACAGGTCCGCGACCGGAACGCCCGGCCCCCAGGAGGGCGGGCCGTCCGGCGTCCCGGCCAGCGCGGCCACTCCGGCGTGCGCCGCGTACGTCACGTCGTGGCCCGGCTCCCCGGCCAGCGGTCCCGTCTGGCCGAACCCGGAGATCGAGACGTACACCAGCCGGGGATGGGCGGCCACGGTCTCCGCCGGGCCGAGGCCGAGCCGCGCCATGACGCCGGGCCGGAAGCCCTCGACGACGGCGTCCGCGCCGGCGACCAGCCCGCGGACCCGTCTCAGGTCCGCCGGGTCCTTGAGGTCGGCGGAGACCTGCTCCTTCCCCCGGTTGACGGCGGCGAAGAGGCCGGGCGACAGCGTGCGGGCGCCGTCGCCGCCCGGCCGCTCCACCTTGACCACGCGAGCGCCGAGGTCCGCGAGGTTCTGGGTGAGGAACGGGCCGGGCAGCAGCTCGCTGAAGTCGACGACGGTCAGCCCCTCCAAGGGCCCGCCGCTCACGCCCCGACCACCAGCGCGTCCAGTGCCAGCACGGTCGGCCCGGCCGCCCCCGCCGGCCGTACCAGCACCGGGTTGAGGTCGAGTTCGCCGATGGCGTCCGCGTGCCGTTCCACCAGTGCGGAGACCGCGAGGAGGAGGTCGACGAGCCCTTCGACGTCGTGCCGCGGGGCTCCGCGTACGCCTTCCAGGAGCCGTTTGCAGCGCAGGCCGTCCAGCATCTCCTCCGCGGTGCGCCGGTCCAGGGGCAGCAGCCGACGCTGCACGTCGCCGAAGACCTCGACGTGCACGCCGCCCATCCCGACCGAGATCAGGTGGCCGTAGACGGGGTCGCGGTGGACGCCGACGAGCATCTCGACACCGCCGGCCGGCGCCATGCGCTCCACCAGCACGCCCTCGACGGTCCCGTGCGCGGACGCGCTCGCGACGACGCGTTCCCACGCCTCGGCCGCGGCGTCCGCGCCCTCGACGCCGAGGACCACGCCGCCCACGTCGGACTTGTGGTGCAGATCGGGGCTGACGGCCTTGAGGACCAGCCTGCCGCCCAGTTCGGCGGCCGCGGCGCGGGCCTCGGCCTCGGTTCGGGCCACGACGCCCTCCGGAACGGCGATGCCCGCCGCCGCGAGCCACGCCTTCGCCGCCGGTTCGGTACGGACGTCGGGCAGCGGCTCCCCGGCGGCCCGGCCGTTCAGGATCAGCGGGGCGGGCGCGGGGGCGGCCGCGCGCCACCGGCCGTGGTCGGCCCAGTGCCGTACGGCCGAGACCGCCTTGGTGAGGCTGCGCGGCGAGCAGAATCCGGCATCGGCGAGGATCTGCCAGCCCGGTCCCCGCCGGTCGCTCATCCACACCGGCAGCAGCGGCGTCCCGGTACGGCTCTGGACCTCGGCCATCGCGCGCGAGCCGTGCGCGGAATGGTCGCCGTAGTCGAGCGGGATCGGCAGCAGCACGAGGTCCACGTTCGGGTCGGCGGCGACGATCCCGAGCGTGCGGTCCATCAGCCCGGGGGCGGAGATCGTCGTGGCGGTGATGTCGACCGGGTTGCCGACGGCGGCGAACGCGGGCAGCGCCTCGCGCAGCGCCGCGGTGGTCTCCGGGGCGAACTCGGCCAGTTCGAGGCCGGCGGCGCCCACCATGTCGGCCGCCATCGCGCCCGCCCCGCCCGACCCGCCGAAGATCGCGATGCGCGTGCGCGGCGGCGGGGCGGCGCGGGCCAGCAGCCAGCCCACGTCCATCAGCTCGTCGGTGTCGGCCACCTCGACCACCCCGAGCTGGGCGAACACGGCGCTGTTGACCTCGGCCGAACCGGCCATGGCGGCGGTGTGCGACTGGACGGCGCGGACCCCGTACGCCGAGCGGCCGACCTTCAGGGTCACCACCGGCTTGCCGGCCGCGGCGGCGGCGCGGAAGGCGGCCAGCAGCCGGCGGCCGTCCCGGACGCCCTCCAGCAGCGTGAGGATGACCTTGACGCCGTCGTCCTGCGCCAGATGGTGGACGAAGTCGGCGACGTCGAGGTCGGCGGCGTTGCCGAGCGAGGCCCACAGCGCCGCGCCGGCGCCGCGCTCGGCGGCCTGGACGAGGTTGCGGCCGAGCCCGCCGCCCTGGGTGGCGATGCCGATGGGGCCGACGCGCCTGTCGTCGGCGAACGCGGGTGAGAACGTCATCCCGATGCGGTCGGCCAGGTTGGTGAGCCCGGGGCAGTTCGGCCCGTAGATCCGCATGCCGGTGCGGGCCGCGAGCGCGCGCATCCGGTCCTGCTGGACGCGCCCGTCCCCGCCGACCTCGCCGAAGCCCGACGTGAGGACGATCGCGTACGCGATCCCCTTGGTGGCGCACCGTTCGAGGGCGTCCATCACCCCGGCGGCCGGGATGGCGATCACGGCCACGTCGGGGACGGCCGGCAGCGACTCGACGTCCGGATGGCAAGGGTGGCCGTCGATGTCGGCGGCGCGCGGGTTGACCAGGTGGACGTCGCCGCCGAAGTCGGAGGCGTGCAGCAGGTTGTCGGCGGTGCGGCGGCCGAGGCTGCCGGGCTTGGCGGAGGCGCCGACCAGGACGACCGAGCGCGGCCGGACGAGCCGTTCCAGATCCGGGAACTCGGGGAGCGCAAGGGGCACGGGGGACACGGGGGACGCGGAGCTGTCCGCCGGGCCGCTCACTTGATCGCCGAGAGGCCGGTCAGCTCACGGCCGATGATCAATGTCTGGATCTCGCTGGTGCCCTCGGGGATGGTGCCGCCCCGGGTGTCGCGGAAGATCCGTTCGATCGGGAACCCGGTGGCGTAGCCGAGCCCGCCGTGGATCTGGAGCGCCATGTCGGCCACCTCGTGCGCCGCCTCGGTCGCGTACAGCTTGGCGATCGAGCCCTCCATCTTCGCGGGCCGCCCCTTGTCGAGCGCCGCGGCGGCCGCGTAGGTGAGGGCGCGGGCGGCGTCGATCCGCGTCCTCATGTCGACCAGGTGCTTCTGGACGAGCTGGAACGAGCCGATCGGCCGCCCGAACTGCCGCCGCGTCCTCGCGTGCTCAAGCGCGAGGTCGAAGGCGCGCTGCGCGGCGCCGACCGCGCCCATCGCGACGTTCACCCGGGCCACCCCGAGGCCGGCGAGGGTCGCCTTGAGCGCCTGCCCCTCGGCGCCGAGCAGGTTCCCCTTCGGGATCCGCACGCCGTCGAAGCCCAGCTCGGCGGTGCCGGTCGAGCGCAGCACCATCGTGTCGACCATGCGGACCTCGAACGGCGATTCCGCCTTGTCGACGAGGAACAGCGAGAGCCCGCCGTCGCAGGTGGGGCTGTAGGTGCGGGCGACGATCGTGCCGTAGTCGCCCCAGGCGCCGCCGGTGATCCACAACTTCCGGCCGTTGATCACCCACGAGTCGCCGTCCAGCTCGGCACGGGTCCTGATCTCGGCCACGTTGGAGCCGACCTCGGGTTCGGTGATCCCGTTGAAGACCCGGGCGCGGCCTTCCAGCAGCGGTTCCAGGTAGCGCTTCTTCTGCTCATCGGTGCCGTACGCGGCGAGCCGCTGGATGGGCCCGTTGCTGATGTTGACCATCGTGCGCAGGGACGGCCAGGCGTAGCCCAGCTCCTCGATCATCATCGCCCAGGTCACCCGGCTGATCCCGAGCCCGCCCTGCTCCTCGGGCAGCCAGCCGCCCAGGTAGCCGAAGCGGGCGAGCTTGGTCAGCAGCTCGTACGGGAACGTCCCGTCGCGCTCGTGCTCCTCCACGACCGGGTCGACCTCGGCCGCCATGAACCGGCGGATCGCGTCGCGCAACTCGGTCTGCTCCTCGGTGAGGTCGAAGTCCATCGGCCACCTCGCTGCCGTTCGGGGTCGGGGCGTTTTCATCGAAACACACTTGCTGTACGCTCAGCAAGGATCTCAGGGAGGGGCTCATGGCCGATCTGCTGGACCTCAAGGGACGGACCGCGCTGGTCACCGGCGCAGGGCAGGGCGTCGGGCGGCGCATCGCGCTGCACTTCGCCGAGCACGGAGCCGGCGCCGTGGTGGTCAACGACTTCCGGCTCGAACGCGCGCGGAAGGTCGCCGGAGAAGTGGAGGCGGCCGGGGCCCACGCCCTGGCCGTGGCCGGGGACGTCGGCGACCTGGAGGCGGTCACGGCGACCGTCCGCCAGGCGACCGAGGCCTTCGGCGGCGTCGACATCCTGGTCAACAACGCCGGCAACGCCGGCCCGAACCCGACCGAGGAGATGACCGCGCCGTTCTGGGAGCAGACCCCCACCGAATGGCACGGCTACCTCGGCACCAACCTCTACGGCGTCCTGAACAACGCGCACGCCGTGCTCCCCGGGATGATCGAGCGGGAGTACGGCCGGATCGTCACCCTCATCTCCGACGCCGGCCGGTTCGCCGAGCCGGGCCGGGAGTGCTACTCGGCGGCCAAGGCGGGCGCGGCCGGGTTCACCCGCTCGCTGGCGGCCAGCGGCGGCCGGTACGGGATCACCGCCAACTGCGTCTCGCTGGCCGCGACCCGTACGCCGCGCACCGAGGCCCGGCTGGACGGGGAGCGGCTCAAGAAGGTGATGAAGCGCTACATCGTCCGCCGCCCCGGCGAGCCGGAGGACGCCGCGAACATGGTGCTGATGCTGGCCTCCGACGCGGCGTCCTGGGTGACCGGGCAGACGATCCCCGTCAACGGCGGCTACTCGTTCGCGCTCTGAGGAGGCTCACATGACCGACCCCGAAGCTACAGATCCCGAAGCGGCACGTACGGTGCGGACCGAGATCCGAGGCGAGGCCGGGATCGTGACGCTCGACCGGCCGCGCGTCCGCAACGCGCTCAACCTGGAGCTGCGCGAGGCCATGCAGGCCGCGCTGGACGGGTTCGACGCCGATCCGGCGGTGGCCGTGATCGTCCTGACCGGGGCCGGCGGCAACTTCTGCTCGGGCCGCGACCTCAAGGCCGCGGCGGCGGGCGAGCCCATGTACGCCGGCCGGGCCGCGCAGCTCGCCGCGTTCACCCGGACCTCGACCCGCAAGCCGGTGATCGCGGCGGTCGAGGGCTACGCGCTGGCGGGCGGCTTCGAGCTGGCGCTGTCCTGCGACCTGATCGTGGCCTCGCGGGAGGCCGTCTTCGGGCTGCCGGAGGTCCGGCGCAACCTGGTCGCGATCGGCGGCGGGCTGCTGCGGCTGCCGCTGCGGATGCCGTACCACCTGGCGATGCGGCTCGCGCTCACCGGCGAGCACGTGGACGCGGCGCTGCTGGCCGAGGCGGGCGTGGTCACCACGCTGGCCGAGCCGGGGAGGGCGCTGGACGAGTCGCTCGCGCTGGCGGGCCGGATCGCCGCGAACGGCCCCTCGGCGGTACGGGCCACCAAGGAGATCGTGCGGCGGGCGTTCGAGTGGGGCGGCGAGGCCGCCGCGTTCGACGCCCAGCTCGCCGCCGCCGAGCCCGCGCTGGCGTCCCCGGACCGCCAGGAGGGGATCAGGGCGTTCCTGGAGCACCGGGACCCCGTCTGGACCGACCGCTGACCGCACGCCTCTATCCTTGATGGTCATCCAGCAAAGCACGCGATCCACGCGATCTAGGGGGCCATCATGGCGGGGGCGACGCTGCCGCGGCTCGGCACGCAACCGGAACGTACCGAGGCGTCACGCCGGGCGCTGATCGAGGCGACCATCACCGTGCTGGCCGAGGAGGGCTACAAGGCCGCGACCGTGGCCCGGATCCAGAACGAGTCCGGGCTCAGCCGCGGCCTGGTCGGCTACCACTTCGGCTCCAAGCTGAAGCTGATGGAGGCGGTGGTCGAGCACATCCGCAGCGACTACCGCGCGCAGACCGACGCCGCCAACGCCCGCGCGCACATGACCGGGCTCGAACAGGTCCTGGAGTTCTTCGACTCCTACCTGACCCGGCTCGCGCGCAACCCGAAGCCGGCCAAGGTGATGCTCATCCTGGCGGTCGAGTCCGGCACCGAGGCCGTCGCGGTGAGGCACGCGGTCCAGGAGGCGTACGCGCTCATCCGCGAGACGTTCGTCGGCATGCTCCGTACCGGCATGGACGACGGCACCGTACGCGACACGCTCGACCCGGAGTCGCACGCGGGAGTGCTGCAGGGCATGCTGCGCGGCATCGTCCTGCAGTACTCGCTCGACCCGGGCGGGCTGCCCCTGGAGTCGATGAAGGAGGCCGCGCTGGCCTCCCTGCGGCACGACCTCAGCGTCGGCTGATCTCGGCCGCCGCGGCGTCCAGGAGCCGGGCGGGCACCTTCCCGGGGCTCGTGAGGCAGATCCGGTCGAGCAGGCCGCGGTAGCGTCCGGTGATCCGCGCGGCCAGCCCGCCGGGCTCGGCGACGACGCCGATGGTGCGCACCGCCTCGTCCGGGACGAGCCGGGCCATCTCCTCCCAGCGCGAGGCCCGTCCCGTCCGCGAGAGGGCGTGCAGCCGGTCCGCCAGGTCGCCCCAGCCGTGGTGCGCGAGGACGGGCCGGTACGCGGGCGTGCTCCCGTAGAAGGCGACGCGCGCCCGCAGCGCCGCGAGCGACGCCGCGAGCTCCCGCTCATCGCGTCCCGTGGCGACCAGCACCGATCCGGCCATCCTGAACGCGCCGGGCGCCCGGCCGTTGCGCGCGAGGCCGTCCGCGACGCGCGGCCCCGTCACCGCGCGCAGGTAGTCCGCCCCGCTGAACGGATGCACCAGCAGCCCGTCGGCGCTCGCGCACGCCAGCTCGGTCATCGCGGGGCCGACCGCCGCCAGCAGTACGGGCGGGTCGCCGTGACCGTGCGGGCGCGGCACGAATCCCGGCGTCATCAGCGTGTGCGTGTAGTACGGCCCCTCGTGCGACAGCGGGGTGCCGTCCCGCCAGGAGGCCCAGATCGCCCGGAGCGCGGCGAGGTAGTCGCGCATCCTGGCGACCGGGGCGTCCCAGCCCATCGAGAACCGCCGCACCACATGGCCGCGGACCTGCGTGCCGAGCCCCAGTACGAGCCGCCCGCCGGTGAGGGCCTGGAGGTCGTGCGCCGTGTAGGCGAGCGTCATCGGGGAGCGCGCGAACGCGATGGCGACCGCCGTTCCCAGCTCGACGCGTTCGGTGCGCCCGGCCGCCAGGGCCAGCGGCAGGAACGGATCGGAGTCGATCTCCCTGCTGAACGTGCCGGCGTACCCGGCGGCCTCCTGCCGCTCCGCCGCCTCCGCAGCGGCGGCCGCCGCGGGCAGCCTGGCCTCGGCGAGCATCGGCGCGGTCACGCGCCCGGCGCGGCCAGCACGTGCACCGCGCACACCGCCCCGACGCCGACCAGGTGCGCCAGGCCGAGCCTGGCGCCCGGCTGCTGGCGCGCGCCCGCCTCGCCGCGCAGCTGCGCGGTGATCTCGGCGATCTGCCCGACGCCGGTGGGCCCGACCGGATGCCCCATCGCCAGCAGCCCGCCGGACGGGCTCACCGCGACCCGGCCGCCGACGGCGAACTCGCCGTCCGCCAGCCGGCCCGGCCCCTCCCCGTCGCCGCACAGGCCCATGGCCTCCACGTACTGCAGCTCCTCGATCGTGAACGCGTCGTGCAGCTCGACCACGTCGATGTCGGCGGCCGTGACCCCGGCCTCGGCCACGGCCTGCGCGGTCGTCGTCCGGGTCAGCTCGGCGTCGAAGCTCTTGGCGCCGTACAGCTCCTCGCTGCGCTGCGCCGACGACAGCACCCGCACCGCGCGCCCGGCGTCGAGGCCGAGCCGTTCCACGGCCTCCCCCGACACCACCAGCGCCGCCGCCGCGCCCTCGCCGACCGGGCAGCACTGGAGGCGGGTCAGCATCCCCGCGATCGGCCGGTCGGCGAGGACCTCCTCCAGCGTGCGGGCCTTCTGGCGCTGCGCGTAGGGGTTGGCGGCACCGTTGCCGTGGTTCTTCACGGCGACCCGTGCCAGGTCCTCGGCGGTCCCGCCCCGGGCCCGCAGGTACTCCTCGGCGAGCAGGCCGTAGTGGACGGGCGGCACCACCAGCCCCGCGTCCGGGCGGGGCAGCCCGGTCAGGTGCTCGGCGCGCGCCACCTTCCCGACCTTGTCCACGCCGGCCGCCAGCACCACGTCCGCGAACCCCGCGGCGACGTCCCGGCAGGCCAGCCGGAACGCCGACGAGCCCGACGCGGAGGCGTTCTCGACCT
This sequence comes from Spirillospora sp. NPDC029432, assembly GCF_040703975.1. Lineage (NCBI taxonomy): Bacteria > Bacillati > Actinomycetota > Actinomycetes > Streptosporangiales > Thermomonosporaceae > Spirillospora > Spirillospora sp. NPDC029432. Next base: position 205,133 of record NZ_JBEZWH010000005.1, on the reverse strand, counting down.
GCGTCATCGGGATGCCGGTGGCGCCGAGGTGCCGCAGCATCGGCCGCGACACCGCCATCCCGAGGCGGGTCGTGGCGGTGTACGCCGCCTCCACGCTCGTCCACTCCAGCCCGGCGTCGGCCAGCGCGCGCCGTACGGCGGTGAGCCCGAGCTCGACGAAGCTGGTGTCGCTCCTGCGCTGGTAGCGGTGCAGGCCGACCCCGATCACGTAGACGGGGCGCAGGTCGCGCAGTCGCCGGGATGTCATCGGGCGTCCCTTCCGCTCCGCGGCCGGAAGACCGGCACGCTCTCGCCCGGCACGGCCGTCACGGCCGCGCCCGCCGCCGGTACGCCGTCCACGCGGGCGCGCAGGACCGGCCCCTCGTCGAGCTGGACCGCCGCGACGGTCGCGGGCGTCGGCACCGCCGGGTCGGGATGCTCGTGGACGGTCAGCAGCGCCAGCACGGTGCCGTGCCCGCTCAGCTCCACCGGTTCCAGCTCGGGCCCGTACGCGCCGCAGCGCTCGCACCCGAACTCCTGGGCGGGGTAGGCCGTGCGCCCGCAGGCCCGGCAGCGCACCCCGCGCAACGCCGTCCCGCCCAACGGCACTTCACTCGACGGCACTTCGCTCATCGGCACTTCGCTCATCGGTCACTTCCCCTCGTGGAGCAGGCAGGCCACCCGGTGACTCCCGCCCGCGAGCACCGGGTCGGTCTCGGCGCAGCGCGGCATCGCGTCCGGGCAGCGGCCGCGGAACCGGCAGCCGCTCGGCGGGTTCGCGGGATCGGGCTGCTCGCCGCGCAGCACGATCCGCTCCCGGCCCCGCTGCCGGACCGGATCGGGCACCGGCACGGCCGACAGCAGCGCCCGCGTGTACGGGTGCAGCGGCTCGGCGACCAGCTCGGCGGCGTCGCCCTCCTCGACCACGCGGCCGAGGTACATGACCACGATCCGGTGCGTCAGGTGCCGGACCGTCGCGAAGTCGTGCGAGATCAGCAGCGTGGCCAGGCCGTTCTCGTCCTGGAGCGCCAGCAGCAGGTTCAGGATCTCCGAGCGGGTCGACAGGTCCAGCGCGGACGTCGGCTCGTCGGCCACCAGCACGCGCGGCTCCAGCGCCATCGCCCGCGCGATCGCGACGCGCTGCCGCTGCCCGCCCGACAGCTCGCCCGGGTACCGCTGCGCCAGCACCGGATCGAGCGCGACCCGTTCCAGCAGCCCGGCCACCCGGTCCGCGCGCTCGCCCCGCGTCCCGACGCCGTGGACGGCCAGCGGCTCGCCGACGGCGTGCCCGACCGTCCGGGACGGGTCGAGCGAGCCGTACGGATCCTGGAAGACGACCTGGAGGTCGCGGCGGACGCGCTTCAGCCCGCGGCCGCGCAGCCGGGTGATGTCGCGGCCGTCCAGCTCCACCCGGCCCGAGTCGGGCGCGGCCAGCCGGGACACCAGCCGCCCGACCGTGGTCTTGCCCGACCCGGACTCCCCGACCACGCCCACGGTCTCGCCGGACCGCAGGTCGAGATCGACCCCGTCGACGGCCCGTACCTTCGCGAAGGACTTGCGCAGCTCGCGCGCGCTCAGCAGCCCCGTGTCCATCGGTGTCGTGCTCATCGGGCCTCCTGGAGCTCGATCTCGCCGGCCGCCACGCGCAGGCACCGGGTACCGCGCGCGGCGTGGCCGCCGGTGCCCCCGTCCAGTCGCGCCTCGACGGGTTCGGTACGCGCGCACGCGTCGACCGCGTACTCGCAGCGCGGCCGGAACCGGCAGCCGGCCGGGAAGTCCCCGGCGGACGGCACCCGGCCCGGGATGACGTCGAGCGGCGTGCGCGGCGCGCGGCCGGCCGGGACCGAGCGCAGCAGCGCCCGCGTGTACGGGTGCCGCGCGGACGCGAACAGATCGGTCACCGGCGACCGCTCCACCACGTGCCCGGCGTACATCACCACGACGTCCTCGCAGAAGTCGGCCACCACCCCGAGGTCGTGGGTGACCAGCAGCACGGCCACGCCCGAGTCGCGCTGGAGGTCGCGCAGCAGGCCGAGGATCTCCGCCTGGATCGTCACGTCCAGCGCGGTGGTCGGCTCGTCGGCGATCACCAGCCGGGGATCGCAGGAGATCGCCGCGGCGATCATCACGCGCTGCTGCATGCCGCCGCTCAGCTCGTGCGGGTAGGCCCGCAGCCTGCGCGCGGCGTCCGGGATGCCGACCCGGTCGAGCAGCTCGCGCGCCCGCGAGCGGGCCGTGCCGCGCCGCTCCCCGAGGTGCAGCCGGCGCGACTCGGCGATCTGGTCCCCGACCGTCATCGTCGGGTCCAGGCTGCTCATCGGCTCCTGGAAGATCGTGCCGATCTCCCGGCCGCGGATCCCGGCCAGCTCCCGTTCCGGACGGTTCAGCAGCTCCCGGTCCCCCAGCCGCACGCTCCCGGCGACCGGCCGGATCCCGGCGGGCAGCAGGCCGAGCACCGCCATCGCCGTCATCGTCTTGCCGCAGCCGGACTCGCCGATCAGCGCCACCGCGCCGCCCGCCGGAACGGCGAACGTGACGTCGTCCACCAGCCGCGGCTGCGCGTGCCCGCCGGCGAGATCGAGCGTGAGCCCCTCCACCGACAGCACGTTCCGCGCGTCCTCCAGCCGTTCGCTCACCGGGCCCTCCCTCCGGCCACGGCGTCGCGCAGCCTGTCGCCGAGGACGTTGAACGCCAGGACCGTCAGCAGGATCGCGACGCCCGACGGCAGCACCGAGTACGGCGCCTCGAACTGGTTCTCGTAGGCGGCCTTGAGCATGGAGCCCCAGCTGGCCTCCGGCGGCTGGACGCCCAGGCCGAGGAAGCTCAGGCTCGCCTCGGCCAGCAGCGCGAAGCCCATCAGCAGCGTGACCTGCACCAGCAAGGGGGCGCGGATGTTCGGCAGCACGTGGACGAGCAGGATCCGGCGGGTGCTCGCGCCGATCGCCTCGGCCGAGGAGATGTAGGTCTCCTCGGCGACCACCATCGTCGCGCCGCGCACGACGCGGAAGAGGTGGGGCGCGAACACGATCCCGATGGCGACCATCGCGGTGGTCAGCGACGGGCCCATCACGGCGATGATGGCCAGCGCGAACACGATGGCGGGGATGCTCAGCAGGGTGTCCGACAGCCGGTCGGCGACCGCGTCGAACCAGCCGCGCCGCAGCCCCGCCAGCAGCCCGGCAGGGACGCCGATCGCCATCCCGACCGCCAGCGAGATCAGCGGGGCCAGCAGCGAGATCCGCGCCGCGTAGATCACCCGGCTGGCGACGTCCCGGCCGAAGTCGTCGGTGCCCAGCGGGTGCTCGGCGCTCATCCCGGCGAACCGGTTGAACAGGTCCTGCGCGTTCGGGTCGTGCGGGGCGACCAACGGTGCCGCGACCGCGAGCGCGGCCAGCAGCACCAGGTACGCGGCGGCGGCCACCGCGGACGGCCCGGACAGCATCGACCGCAGCAGTCCCGGGCGCCGGCGCCGCGCCCGTTCGGGCGTCCCGGGCGTTCCGGCCGTGGCGGGCGGGGTGGCGACCACGCTCATGCCGTCCTCACTTTCGGGTTGATCCGGCCGTAGGCCGTGTCGACGAGCAGGTTGGCGGTCACGACCACGACGGCCGCGAAGATGACGAAGCCCTGGAGGACGGGGTAGTCGCGTTCCAGCACGGAGTTGACGGCGAGGGTGCCGAGGCCGGAGATGCCGAAGACGGCCTCGACGACCACGGTGCCGCCGAGCAGCTTGCCGGTCTGGAGGCCGAGCACGGTCACGACCGGGATGGCGGCGTTGCGCAGCACGTGCCCGCGGACGAGCCGGCTCCCGGACGCGCCGCGCGCCCGCGCCGTCCGGATGTACGGCTTGGCCAGCACGTCGGCCACCCCGCCCCGGGTGTGCCGGGCGATCTCCGCCGCGACCGCGACGCCGAGCGTGACCGCGGGCAGGACGAGGTGCCGGAACCACGTCCCGACGCCCTCGCCGAGCGGGGCGTACCCGGTGGCCGGCAGCCACGGGTTGACCAGCGCGAAGAACGTGACCAGGACCAGCCCGATCCAGAAGCTCGGCATCGCGATCCCGACGGTGGCGATCGTGGACACCACCCGGTCGGTCCAGCCGCCCTGCCGCAGCCCGGCCAGCACCCCCGCGCCGACGCCGAACACCGCCGCGAACAGCAGCGCCATCAGCGCGACCGACAGGGTGGCGGGCGCGGCGTCGGCCAGCAGCCGCCCGACCGGCAGGCCGGAGAACATCGACTCGCCGAGGTCGCCGCGCGGCAGCCCGCCCAGCGACCGCGCGTACTGGAGGAGGACGGGGTCCTCCAGGCCGAGCTGCTCGCGGATCCGGAGGACCTCGTCGGGGGTGGCCCGTTCCCCGGCCAGCAGCTGGGCGGGATCGCCCGGAACGAGCCGGATCAGCAGGAACGTCAGCAGGTGCACCAGCCAGATGACCAGGACGGCCGAGGCCAGCCGGCGCAGGAGTCTCGCCAGGTTCATGGGAATCGTCCCTTCCGGGCCGTGGTCAGGCGCCGACGCGGACGCCGCGGAACTCGTACGTGCCGGTCGGCGGGACGACGATGCCCTCGACGTCCGGGCGGACGCCGATGACGTTGTCCGGGGCGCAGATCGGGATCACCGGCGGGCCCGCCTCGTACGCCTTGCGGAACAGCTCCCGCAGGGGTTTCCGCTGCCGTTCGGCGTCCAGCTCGCGGCGCGCCTGGTCCAGCAGCGGCCTGCCGTCCGGCACGGCGAACTTCCCGGGGTTCACCGCGCCGCCCGGCAGGTAGTAGTCGGCGACGAACGTGGAGGCGTCCGGCCGGCCGACGTCGATCGGCGTGACCATGAGGTCGAACTTGCCGGTGCGCAGCGTCGGCGTGGACTGCGCGGTGTCCACGACGCGCAGCTCGGCGCGCACCCCGACCTTCTCGAACTGCGCCTGGAGCGCCTCGGCGAGGATCTGGTACTGGGTGATGTTCGGCGACGTGATGGTGATCGCCAGCGGATTCCCCGGGCCGTGCCCGGCGGCGGCGAGCAGCTCGCGGGCGCGGGCGGGGTCGTGGACGGCGTCCGGCCGCGCGTCCAGGCCCGGCACGTGCGGCGAGTACGACCGGATGAACGGCTGGACGGTCGGGGTGCAGCCGTCGTTCTGGAGGTTCTTGTCCAGGCTGGCGCGGTCGATCGCCTGGCTGAGCGCCGTGCGCACCCGCGGGTCCTTCAGGCCGGGCCGGCCGGTGTTGACGACGGCGGTGTAGATCAGCGAGCGCGGCTTGCTGAGCAGGGTGATCCCGGCCGACCGCAGCCGGGCGGTGTGGGAGGGGCGCAGGTAGGCGGCGTCGAGCTGGCGCGACAGCAGCGCCCGCAGCCGGGTGCTGTCGTCGGTCATCGTGATCATCTTGATCCGCGGCATGGTCACCGAGTCCGGGTCCCAGTAGCCGTCCCACTTCTCGTAGGTGACCTGCCGCATGGTGTACGAGGTGACCTTGTACGGCCCGGCGCCGACCGGCCGCTTGCCCAGGCCGGGGTCGTTCACCGAGCGCGGGCTGATGATCATCCCGGCCTCGCCCGCGAGCACCCCGAGCAGGTGCCCCCCGGGCCCGGACAGGTGCAGCCGGACGCGCCGGTCGCCGACGGTCTCGATCTCCCGGACGACCTCCAGGTCGCCGGCCACCGTGCTCTTGGGCCGCTTGCCGTGCTCCAGGCTGGCCTTCACCGCGGCGGCGTCGAGCGTGGCGCCGTCCTGGAACCGCACGCCCTCGCGCAGCGTGAGCTCGAACGTCAGCCCGTCGTCCGCCAGCTTCCACTCGGTGGCGAGCCCGGGCACGAACCCGCCCTCGGGGTCGATCTTGATGAGGGTGTCGAACACCGGGTGCAGGAAGATCAGGTCGAACTGGGCCCCGCGGTGCGGGTCGAGGGTGGTGGCGCGGGTGGAGTAGCCCCAGCGGAACTCGCCGGTCCGCTCGGCCGGGCCGGTCGTCCCGCACGCGGCGGCGAGCGAGGCGCCCAGCGCGAGCGCCAGCACGGGCGCCGCGCGCCGCTGGGAACTCGTCTTCCGACATCGTCGTGGCCCTGGCCCCATGACGTCCTCCCGGGAGGCGGCAGCGAAGTGTGGCGAACCTAACAAACTTCCTGGACGTATAGCAAGTAGTTGATCCGCGCGGGGCTGGGGCCTGCCGGGCGGCGGGCGGGCCTAGCGGAGGCGGGCGGAGAGGGGCGGGGGTGTGAGGGGGCGGCCGACGCGGGTGATGTTGAGGAGGCGGGACGGGTCGTCGATGTCCAGCAGGCGGGCCAGGCGCTGCTTGGTGCGCTGGGCGTCGATGATCTGGCTGAGCGGGTGCGTCGTGTGGCCGAGGGTGGAGAGGGTGAGCCACTGGCGCATCAGGACGCGGCCGAGGTCGACCTGCTCGGTGTGCGTGGAGCCGGGGCGGGCCACGAGCACCACGACCTCGCCGTCGTAGTCCAGCAGGTCCTCGGAGGCGCCGGCGAGGACGCCGGGGACGCCGAGGCGGCGCAGGAGGGGGTAGGCGCGCGGGGACAGGAGGCGGCCGAGCATCCGGGCCTGGAACGGGGTGAGATCGAGCGCGCGATCGGTGAGGCCGTCCTGGTGGTAGCGCGGGTCCTCGGGGTCCAGGCGCAGCCATTCGCGCAGCTCGCGGGCTATGGACGGGGTCGCGAACATGTGCCGGTCCGCGTCGTACAGCAGGTCGATCAGGTCGCGGCACGGCAGCCGGCGGATCCCGGCCTCCTCCTCGGCGGCGAGCTTCTCCAGGCGGGCGGCGACCGCGTCGTCCAGGCGGCCCGGCTCGTGGCCGGCGCGGCCGGAGCGGCGGGCGCGGACGTCCTGGACGGTGAACGGCGTCGTGTACGGCCCCTCGGCCGCGACGAGGTGGCCGAGGCGGTGCCCGGCCGCGTCCGGGTCGTGCCGGAAGTCCACGTCCAGCCCGGCGTCGGCGCAGACGATCAGGCAGGTCTCGACGAACGCGCCCAGCGCGAGCCGCAGGTCGCGGCCGGACGGGTCGGCGGCGGGGAGGGTCCGCGCCGGATCCCAGCCGATCTCCACCGTCTCCTCGCGGTAGCGGAGCACCCAGGGCTGGGTGTTGTGGGCGCTGGGCGCGCGCCAGAAGTCCGGTTCGAGCTCGCGCAGGGCGTCGGGCTTCAATGCAGCTCTTTCTCGTAGAACGTGTAACCGTGCAAGGGCCTGCCGCCCATCGCCGTGTACTGGGACGCCGATCCGAGGTTGCCCCGTTCCACGTAGGTGCTGCGCAGCGACTCGTATCCGTTCGCCCTGAGGTTGCGGAGCAGTTCGCGGGAGAGCAGCCGCATGTAGCCCTGGCCTTGGGCCTCCGGAACGACGCCCTTGATGATGAGGACGGCGTCGCGGCGGTACCGGGAACGCGTCAGCAGGAGGCGCAGCTGGTTGAGGAGATGCAGATCGCCGCCGGTTCCGGTGACGTACTCGGAGATGTCCGGGACGCAGAGGACGAACGCCACCGGCCGTCCCGCCCTGGTGAGGTAGAGGAGGAGCGATTCGTCGATGAGGTGCGCGAGCCCGTCCGTCTGCCGGTCGAGCTGCTCGGCGGAGATCGGCGTGTAGTAGCCGAGTTGCGCGAAGCTCGCGTTCAGCATCTCGCGGAGGATCGGGAGCTGCTCGCGGAAGCGTTTGCGGTCGCCTTTGTGAAGGTGCAGGTCCTCGGCGGCGAGGCGGTCGTCGTCGAAGGGGAACGCGGTATCGGGATCGGCGGTGGTGGGGCAGATCCAGGTGTCGGATTCGAAGCGCCTGGCGAAGCCGTACGCCTCGTACGCCCGCGGATAGTACGGGTGGTTCCACGCGCTGTCGATGAAGCCGCGGTCCTCGAAGCCCGAGGTGATGACGCCTCCCGACTGGTTCGGGAGCAGCGACACCGGACCGAACGCGGAGTCCTTTCCCGCCGCCCTTCCGGCTTCGCGGACGGCGTCGAAGAGCGCCTCCGCGACGCCGTCCCGTTCGGCGAACTCGGTGAGGCCGAAGAGCTGCGCCTTCCGGCCGAGCCTGGTGTCGAGATCGGCGTCGGTGTGCAGCGTCGTACGCGCGACCACCGCGCCTTTCGCGTCGCGGAGCAGGAACAGGCGGACGCCGGGGACCTCGCCCTTGTGCCAGCCGCGGATCTGCTGCGCCAGCGCCGGTACATGGCGCGGGTCCGCGCCGTACAGCAGGCGCGTGAAGCCGATGAACTCGCGCAGCTCCCGGCGGCTTTCCACGGGGACGAGGGAGAAGCTCACCCGCGCTCACGGACCACGGGCGGGCCCTTCTCCTCGCGGGACAGCGCGGTGAATTCCGGAATGTGCGCCATGACGTCGCCCTCGGCCCGCCAGACGCCGTTGCTGTAGCCCTCCGGCTCGGCATTGTAGAGCCGGATGTAGCCGCCGGTCGCGTTCTTCTTCCCGTTCGTCACCCAGACCATCAGCTTGCGGTGATAGCGGCTGCGCGCGAACTGGAGCAGCGCGTCCCGGTCGGTGAAGAACGCCAGCGTTCCCAGCGTGAACGGGAATTCCCAGTAGACCTTGTGCCAGCAGTAGCCGCGCATCCGCTTCATGTCGCGGACCATGCGGTACCAGGTGAAGCTGAGCGTGATGATGGAGATCGGCCCGCGGTAGCGGGTGGCGCCGACGAACATCGCGGTCGCCTGGCCCTGCGGCGGCGCCTTGCTGAAGTCGGTGGTCCGCATCAGGCCGCCTCCGTCTCCGCCGTGCCCGCGTCCTTGACGAGGTAGGTGTTCTTGAGCCTGCTCGCCCCGGCGAACGGGCCCTCGCCGGCCGCGTGGACGCGCACGCGCAGGTCACCTGCCGCCGGATCCTCCTTCAGCGAGGCCGCGAAGTCCCGCGACACCGACGCCAGGTGATCGAGCACCCCCCGCCGGCAGCGGTCGATCAGGGCGGCGGTCGCGTCGCCGTCCAGCTCGGCGCCCTCGCGCAGCTCGATGTGGACGACCGGCCGCGACTCCAGGTCGGGCAGCTCCTCCAGCGACATGCAGAACCGGGCGATGTCGGACGCGTGCGGGTTGCCCTCGTACAGGCCGTACTCGACGTCCTGCGGGTACAGGTTGGCGCCCATGTACGAGATCGTGCTGTCGGCCCGCCCGAACAGGAACAGCAGCGGGAGCGCCATCTTCTCGTCGGCCGTGGCGCGCCGGCACTCCGCCCACCGCTCCGGATCGCGGCGGATGATCTCCTTGACCCTCGCGAGCGGGTGCAGCAGCGCCTCGTCCCCGACGTTGTAGCGCAGCTTGGGCTGGAGGCAGGTCTTGTTGTTGATCGTGCAGAGCAGCTCGCCACGCTCGTTGACCTCGAGGAACGTCTCCAGCGGGTTGTAGTGGAAGATCATCGGCAGCCGCTGCTCGTCCGCGCCGAGCAGCTCGCGGCGCAGCTCCGGGTCGGTGGCCAGCCGGCGGCGCAGCCACACCGTGAACCCGGTCTCGGCGCCCATCCCGATCGTCAGGTCGCTGGCGCCGTACGCGGACCGCACCTCCTCGAACCGGCGCTCCAGGTACGCGCGCAGCGCCTCGGTCATGGCCTCGCCGCCGACCATGCCGCGGATCCGGTACCGCTCCCACGGGAAGCCGATCTGGTCCAGCCGGTCCTGGAGGTGCTTCAGGAACGGCGGGTACGCGGTGATCACGTAGTCGTAGCCGGGCCCGAAGTGCTCCAGCGTGTCGACGATCTTCTCCAGGTCGGGCCCGGTGTTCTTCACCATCGCGATCCGGGTCATCGCGGTCCCGGTGGTGGTGCCGGTGGCCCAGGCGCCCATCGAGTAGCCGTTGATGACGAACAGCCGGTCGCCGGGGAAGACCAGCTCGATGTAGCCCGCCGCGTTCCGGTAGATGCCCTGGAGTTCGCGCGGGCCGCGCACCCAGTTGTACGGCTTGCCGGTCGAGCCGGACGACTCGTCCACGACGACCCCGGCCCGGTGCAGCTTGCCCTCCTGGCAGCGGCTGGCCTCGTCGTACACGCCCGCGTAGTTCTGCTTCGTCATCTCGGGGTAGTCCCGCAGCCGGCGCGGCGGCCGCCCGCCGCCGGACGACCGCCGGACGAAGTCGCGGTACGCGGGGACGTCCACGGCCCCGAACGCGCAGGCGACGCGCGCGTGCCGGGCGGCGAGGCGGTCCAGGACCGGATGGTAGCCGCGCGCCACGTACCGCCACACGGCCGGGTGCACGGACGCGCTCCGGTACGCCCCGGTGAGCGACCAGGAGTACGCCTGGAGCCGGATCCGGCGCCAGCGTTCGCGCAGGGTCAGCCGGCCGAGCCGCGGCGACAGCCGCTCCCCCGTGCCCGCGGCCGTGCCCGTCTTCGGTGAGGTCATCGCTCGCTCCCCGTCGTTCGCCACCCGCCCGAACGCCGGATGGCCATATGACCACCTTTCCAGCGGAATATGATCATCCGAATCGGGAGAGTAGCGGAGTCGACACCCGTCGTACTACCTAAACGGCCGAGGGCGCCCGTACTCAGGGTGACCCCGCGGGTGCGGCCCGCGGGGTCACGGAGAGCGCGGCACGGGCGGCGGATCAGTGCCCGCGGTCGATCCATTCCTGCAGGTGGGGCGCCTCGGCGCCGATCGTGGTGCTGTCGCCGTGACCGGTGTGCACCACCGTCTCCGCCGGCAGGGTGAGCAGCCGGTCCCGGATCGAGGCGATGATCAGGTTGAAGTCGGAGAACGACCGGCCCGTCGCCCCCGGCCCGCCCTGGAACAGGGTGTCGCCGGTGAAGACGGCGCCCAGCTCGGGAGCGTGGAAGCAGACGGCGCCCGGCGCGTGCCCCGGCGTGTGGATCACTTCCAGGCGGGTGCCGGCGACCTCGATGACCTGCCCGTCCACCAGGTCCCCGTCCGGGCGCCGCTCGGCGTGGGTGAGCCGCCAGACCGGCAGGTCGTCGCGGTGCAGGTACACGGGAGCGCCGGTGGCGTCGGACAGCTCGGGCGCGACCCGCACATGGTCGTCGTGCGCGTGCGTGGCCAGGATCGCCACCAGCCGCCGGTCGCCGACCACCCGCCGGATCGCCGCCGCGTCGTGCGGCGCGTCGATCACCACGCACTCGGCGTCGTCGCCGACCACCCACACGTTGTTGTCGACGTCGAACGTGTCGCCGTCCAGGCTGAACGTCCCGGACGTCACCGCGTGCTCGATGCGCGCGGCCACTAGAACACCACCACCGAGCGCAGCACGTCGCCGTGGTGCATCTTGGTGAACGCCGCCTCGACCTCGTCCAGCGCGATCGTCTCGGACACGAACGCGTCCAGGTCCAGCCGCCCCTGCCGGTACAGGTCGATCAGCATCGGGAAGTCGCGCGAGGGCAGGCAGTCGCCGTACCAGGACGACTTCAGCGCGCCGCCGCGGCCGAAGACGTCCAGCAGCGGCAGCTCCAGCCGCATCTCCGGGGTCGGCACGCCGACGAGGACGACGGTCCCGGCCAGGTCGCGGGCGTAGAAGGCCTGCTCGTACGTCTCCGGCCGGCCCACCGCGTCGATCACCACGTCCGCGCCGAACCCGCCGGTCAGCTCCCGTACGGCCTCGACCGCGTCCAGGTTGGACGAGTTGACGGTGTGGGTGGCGCCGAGGTCCTTCGCCCAGGCCAGCTTGCGGTCGTCGATGTCCACGGCGATGATCTTCGCCGCGCCGGCCAGCCGGGCCCCGGCGACCGCCGCGCTCCCGACCCCGCCGCAGCCGATCACCGCGACGCTGTCGCCGCGGCCCACGTTCCCGGTGTTGATCGCCGCGCCGAGGCCGGCCATCACGCCGCAGCCCAGCAGCCCGGCCGCCGCCGGGCTCGCCTCCGGGTCCACCTTCGTGCACTGCCCGGCCGCCACCAGCGTCTTCTCGGCGAACGCGCCGATGCCCAGCGCCGGCGACAGCTCGGTACCGTCCGCCAGCGTCATCTTCTGCTTGGCGTTGTGGGTGTCGAAGCAGTACCAGGGACGCCCGCGCAGGCAGGCGCGGCACTGCCCGCACACCGCGCGCCAGTTCAGGATCACGTAGTCGCCGGGCTCCACCCCGGTCACCCCGGCGCCCACCGACTCGACGACCCCGGCCGCCTCGTGGCCGAGCAGGAACGGGAACTCGTCGTTGATCCCGCCCTCCCGGTAGTGCAGGTCGGTGTGGCACACCCCGCACGCCTGCACCTTCACCAGCGCCTCGCCCGGGCCCGGGTCGGGCACCAGGACGGTCTCCACCGAGACCGGCTCCCCCTTGCCCCTGGCCACCACTCCGCGCACTTCATGTGTCATGGACGTCCTCCTCGATGGGCCTCGTCGCCGCCGACCAGCCTAGAGATCGTTCCCCCAGCGCGCCCTACCCCGTCCATTCAGCGAAAACGCTGCGATCATTGGAGGCATGAGCGAGCTGACCATCACCGATGCCCTGATCTTCGACGGCTGGTCGGCGGACCTGCGGGAGGCGTCCCTGCACGTGCGCGACGGCGTGATCACCGAGATCGGCGACCGGGTCACGCGGGCGGAGCAGGTGATCGAGGCGCGCGGCCGCACGGTACTGCCGGGCCTGATCGACGCGCACTTCCACGCGTACGGGATCTCCCTGCTCAACCTGGAGTTCGACGCGGGCCCGCTCAGCTACCTCGCGCTCAAGGGCGCGCAGCGGCTCGGCCGGGCGCTGCGCCGCGGCTTCACGACCGTACGGGACGTGGCGGGCGGCGACCCCGGCCTGGCGAAGGCGATCGAGACCGGGCTGATCGCGTCGCCGCGCTACCTCTACACCGGCCCGGCGCTCAGCCAGACCGGCGGGCACGGCGACGGCCGCCCCGGCGACCTGGACATCTGCCTGCACGGCCACCACATGAACGAGGTCGTGGACGGGGTGGACGCGCTGCGCACGGCGGTCCGCGACCGGTTCCGCCGCGGCGCCCACGCCATCAAGATCATGGCGTCCGGCGGCGTGGTGTCGCCGACCGACCCGATCCGCCGCCCGCAGTACTCCGCCGAGGAGATCCGGGCGGTGACCGACGAGGCGGCCCGGCGCGGCAGCTACGTCGCCGCGCACGCGTACTCGCCGGAGGCCATCCGGCACTCGCTGGTCAACGGCGTCCGCTCCATCGAGCACGGCAACCTCATGGACGAGCCGACCGCGAAGCTGATGGCGCAGCACAACGCGTACCTCGTCCCGACCCTGGCCACCTACGACGCCATGGACCGGCGGGGCGAGGAGGTCGGCCTGCCCGCCGTCGGCCGCGCCAAGAACCAGGAGGTCCTGGACGCGGGCCGGCACGCCGTCGAACTCGCCCATAAGGCGGGCGTCCCGGTCGGCTTCGGCACCGACCTCATGGGCGACCTGGAGGACGACCAGCTCCTCGGCCTGCGCCTCCAGACCGAGGCGGCCGGCGCGCTGGCCTGCCTGCGTTCGGCCACCTCGGTGAACGCCAGCCTGCTCGACCGCGCCGACCTGGGCCGCGTGGAGATCGGCGCCCGCGCCGACCTGCTCGTCCTGAACGGCAACCCGCTGGAGACCCCGGCCGTCCTCTGGAACGAGGACGAGCCCCGCCTGATCGTCCAGTCCGGCCGCCCGCTGCTCACCTGAAGCCCGCCCACGGCCGCTCGTCCGCGCCCGTTCCCGCCCCGTCCCACGCTCGCCAGCGCCCGCCCGCGGCCACATCCGGCATGCCCTAATCGACATACCGCTGTTGTGGGCAGGGAACATTCCTGTACACCAGTAGCAGCCCCCGCCCGGAATCAGGCCATGCTTGCCTTCCCCGCATGGCCCCCATCGCCCACCCCTCCCCGTCACGGACCCCATGGCCTTCCGCACGAGACCGCGGCACCGTTCCATCTTCTGGGTCGACATGGTCGGCTCCAGCGACGAGAAGATCAGCGACACCGAGCGCCGGGAAGCCCGCAAGGGCATGTACGAGGCGGCGCACCGGGCGTTCCAGAACGCCGGCCTGCCGGTGTCCGCCCCGCGCCGCTGGTTCGTGCACAAGGAGGACCGCGGGGACGGCGCGTTCTGGCTCTTCCCGCCCCGCTGCCCCAAGCACCGGCTGCTGGACGCGCTCCCGTACCTGGTCACCGCGCTGGAGGAGTACAACCGCGGCGTCCCGCCGGAGAAGTCGCTCCGGCTCCGGGTGGCGCTGAACTTCGGTGAGCTGAACTTCGACCAGGAGGGCGTCAGCGGCACCTGGATGGACCGCACGGCGCGGCTGCTGGACGCGGCCGAGTTCAAGGCCGAGGTCGAGAAGTCCGGCGCCATCGTCGGCGCCATCGCCTCGCGCGGCTTCCACGAATACGTCGTCATGCCGTCCTCCGCCCCCTGGCCGAACGCGTTCGAGCGGCTCACGGTGCTCGTCCGGGTCGGCAGGGCGGCACCGGCGGAGGAGGCGGCGTGGATCGCCTTCCCGCGCGGCGTTCCGCTGCGCGACACCGCCCGGATGAAGGCCGTCCGGTGGCTCGTCCGCGTGCGCTACGCCGCGGTCATGAAGGCGCGGCGGTGGTTCCGCCGCCACCCGCGCGCCATCCGGGCCGCGCTGTCGGCGGCGCTGGTGGCGGTGGCGCTGCTCGTGCCGGCCGGGGCGCCGCGGCCCGCCGAGTGCGAGGGCCGTCCGGTCCAGCTGCGCGTGCGGGTGTCGCCCGAGAAGGAGACGCTGGTACGGGCGCTGGCCCTGCGGTTCGAGCAGACGACGCGCGACCGGGAGAAGTGCCGCAGGGCGGACGTCAACGTCGTGTCCGCGTCGTCGCCGGGCGGCGCGCGGGAGGCCACCCAGCAGGGCTGGCTGATCCGCGACCGCAAGGAGCCGCTGAACGAGGCCGACGTGTGGCTGCCCGACTCGACGCTGGACGTGGAGCAGGCGCAGGCGGCGCTGTGGGCCAACGGGATCGGCACCGTCGCGCTCAGGACGCTCGGCTCGGTCACGACCTCGCGGCTGGTGGTGGCGGTCCCGGCCGCGATGGCCGACGACCTGTCGCTGTCCGGGCACACGATGCGCTGGGACGAGCTGCTCGGCTGGCCGGGCGAGGGCTACGCGTTCGGCAGGGCCAGCCCGCGCGCGTCCAGTACGGGCCTGGTCGCGACGGTCGCGCTCTACCGGGCCGCGCTGAAGGCCCCCATGCTCGACTTCGCGGCGCTGACCACCGACGGCGCGGCCGGGGTGCTGCACGACGTGGAGAAGTCGATCGCCCGCGAGGACGACGAGCCGGGCAAGCTGCTGTGCGCGATGCGGGAGTCGCCGGAGGACGGCGAGCTGCGCCGGACGGCCCTGCTGGTCTCGGAGAAGTCGCTGATCGACTACCGCGTGGGCGCGCCGCTCGGCGGCGGGACCTGCGGCGGGTCCGACACCGCCCCGCCCGAGCTGCGGCCCTTCTACGCCGAGGAGGGGATGCCGCTCCTGGACCACCCGTACGTCGTCGTGTCGCGCACCGCGCCGCTCGCCCCCGAGCGGCGCCGTATCATCCACGACTTCTACCGCTTCCTCAAGCGGCCGGACGCGCAGCAGAGCTTCAAGGACGCCGGCTACCGCGACGGGTCCGGAACGACGACCTCGCACCAGGCCGACATCCCGTCCCTGGTCCCGATCGTGAACCCGAGCGGGCGGTTCCGGGACGGGCCGCTGATGGACGCCTGGAACACCGCCCGCAAGTCGGCGCGGGTGCTGTTCGCCGTGGACGTGTCGCGCCCGATGGCCGCGCCGTTCCCGTACAGCAAGGGCACCCGGGTGGCGGCGGCGGCCGACGCGATCGGGCTGGCCCTGCCGCTGATGGGCGGCCGCGACCAGATCGGCCTGTGGGAGTTCGCGGACGGGGCGGGCGGCGGCGGGCGCGACCACCGTCCGCTGGTGCCGGTCGGCTCGCCGGACGAGGAGCGGCGGATCGAGCGCCTGTCCGACCGGCTGGCGGGCCTGCGCCCGACCGGGCGCGGCACCGGGCTCGTCCCCGCGCTGCGCGCCGCGATCGGGGAGATGCGCGGCGGCGGGGACGGCGCCGACCCGGCCGAGACGACCCGGGCCGTCATCGCGATCACGTACGGCGTCGACGGCGGGCGGGAGGTCGCGGACCTGGCCGCCGACATCTCCCCGGACGACCACGTCCGGGTCTACGTGATCGCGTTCCATCAGGACAGCTGCCTCGCCGGGCTGGACCAGGTCACGCGGGCGTCCGGCGGCGACTGCTACGAGATCGACGGCATGGCGACGATGCGGGAGGCGCTCGACGGCATCGCCGCCGGGCTCTGGGGGGCACCGCGCTGACGCCCCTGCCCCCGCTGCCGACCCGGCTGACCCGGCTGACCCGGCTGACATGGAGGGACCGGATGCGACTGCGAGCGTGGCGGACGGCCGTGGGGCCGGGCGCCTTACTGCTGGCCGCGGCGCTGCTCTCGGCGTGCGGCCAGGGGGACGGCGACCGCCGCGGTACGGGACCGATCGTCTTCGCCGACTCGCGCGACACCAGCCGCGGCTCCCAGCTCAAGCGGCTGGTCGCGGCCTGGAACGCCGGCCACCCCGGCGAGCGGGTGGAGATGGTGGAGCTGGCCGAGTCCAGCGACGACCACCGCGCGCAGGTGGTCGCCCGCGCGCAGGACGCCGCCGCGGCCCGCGAGGCGGGAACGCCCGACCCGCCCTGCTTCGACGTCACGACGGCCGACCTCATCCACACCGCCGAGTACGCCCAGGGCGGCTACATCGAGCCGCTCGGCGAGAACGACTTCGACCATGAGCGGTTCCTGCGCAAGCCCATCGACAGCGTGCGCTACAAGGGGAGGCTGTGGGGGATCCCGCTCCGTTCCGACGTCGGGCTCCTCTACTACCGGAAGGACGTGCTCGCCGCTTCTGGCGTCGCCGCGCCCGGCGCCTGGGAGGACCTGCGGAACCAGGCGCGGACCATCGCCCCCTCCAGGGGGATGCAGGGCTACGTCACCCAGCTCGACCAGTACGAGGGCTTCACCGTCAACACGCTGGAGCAGATCTGGGACACCGGCGGCGGGCTCCTCGATCCGGACGGCGCGGTGGTCGCTACGCCGTCGGCGCTGCGCGAGGGCTTCGAACGCCTCGTCCAGGGCGTGCGGGAGGGGTGGATCCCCAAGGACGCGACGGACTACAACGAAGAGCGCAGCCGCATCGCGTTCCAGGACGGCCGCGCGCTGTTCATGCGCAACTGGACCTACGCCTACGAGCTGCTGCACGCGGACGACTCACCGGTCGCGAACACGTTCGGCGTCGCGAAGCTCCCCACTCCGTCCGCCCTAGGGGGATGGAACCTCACGCTGTCGAGCTGCTCCACGAAGCAGCGCACGGCACTGCGGTTCATGCGCTTCCTCACCAGCGACGACAACCAGCGGCAGCTGTTCACCGGCGCCGGTTTCGCGCCGAGCCGCAAGGCCCTGTACGAGGACGCCGCCCTCCTCCGCAGGTACCCGCATCTGAACGTGATCCGCGCGGCCATCGAGGAGGCCCGCAACCGCGGGCCGAGCCCGTACTACCACGAGGTCTCCAACACGTTCCAGGCGAACCTGCACGACGTCCTCTCCCGCCCCGAGCGGCTGGACGACGGCCTGTCGCGCCTCGGCGACAACCTCTACCGGGCCGCCGAGGGCCGCTGAGCCGCATCCGGCCCGGCCGGCCCGCCGCCGGGCCCGCGGGGCAGGGCGCGGCGCAGGACCTCGGCCAGGTGCAGCGCGCGGTCGCCGGTGCCCTGGGCGATCTGCGTGCGGCAGGAGAAGCCGTCCGCGAGCACCAGATCGTCCGCTCCGGCCTCCCGGACCTTCGGGTACAGCTCCCGCTCGGCGCACGCCTGGGAGACGTCCCAGTGGCCGGGCTCGAACCCGAAGTTTCCCGCCAGCCCGCAGCAGCCCGCGCCGATCACGTCGGGGGTCACGCCCAGGCGTTCCAGCACGGCGCGGTCGGGATCGTACGAGCCCTTGGCCTCCTGATGGCAGTGGACCTGCGCGACCGCCCCCGCGTCGAGCCGCCGGAACGGCCAGTCGCCCTCGTGCGCGGCGACCAGCTCGGCGAGGGTGACGGTCTGCGCCGCGAGCAGCTTCGCGCGCGGATCGTCCGGGAGCAGCTCGGGCGCCTCGTCGCGCAGCATCACCGTGCAGGACGGCTCCAGCCCGACGACCGGCAGGCCCGCCTCCAGCGCGGGCCGCAGGACGTCCAGCGTCCGCCGCAGCACGTGCTGCGTCACGCGGAGCTGCCCGGTCGAGTGCCAGGTGAGGCCGCAGCACACCCGGCCCGGCGGGATCAGCACCCGGTACCCCAGCGCCTCCAGCACCTCGACGGCCGCCTTGCCGGCCGCCGGCTCGTGGAAGTTCGTGAAGGTGTCCGGCCAGAGCACGACCTTGCGGCCGCCCGCCGCCGGCTCCGGCCGCCTGCGGAACCAGCCGCGCAGGGTCTCGTCCGCGAACCGGATCATGTCCCGCCTCGGCTCGACCCCGGCCAGCCGCTTGGCGAGCGCGGCGACCGGCCGCCGCCGCAGCGCCGCGTTCGCCGAGCGCGCCGCGCCCGGGACCCCGGCCACGAGCCGCGACCACAGCGGCAGCCAGCCCATCGAGTAGTGCGCGAGCGGCCGCGGCCGCCCCGCGTAGTGGCGGTGCAGGAACTCCGCCTTGTACGTGGCCATGTCGACGTTCACAGGGCAGTCGCTCGCGCACGCCTTGCACGACAGGCACAGGTCGAGCGCGTCGCGCACCTCCGTGGAACGCCACCCGTCCCGGATCGTCTCGCCGCGCAGCATCTCCGCCAGCACGCGCGCCCGCCCCCGCGTCGAATGCACCTCGTCGCGGGTCACCTTGAACGAGGGGCACATCGCCCCGGTCTCCAGGTTCCGGCACGCGCCGACGCCCACGCACCGGTGCACCGCCGCGGTGAACGAACCCTTGTCCCTTGTCAGGGCGTGTACGGGAGTGAGCGCGAGCGCGTCCCTCCCTTGGCCGGGCCTGAGGTCCGCGTCCGTCGGCACCGGATCGACGATGACGCCCGGGTTGAGCCTGCCCTCGGGGTCGAAGACGCCCTTGAACGCGCCGAAGGCCCGCAGCAGCTCCGGCGAGTACATCGCGCCGAGGAGTTCCGAACGCGCCCGGCCGTCCCCATGCTCGCCCGAGACCGTTCCCCCAAAGGAGACGACCAGCTCGGCGGCGGCCTCCATGAACTCCCTGTAGACGGCGACGCCACGGGGATCGTCCAAGGCGAAGTCGACGCGCAGGTGCAGGCAGCCTTCCCCGAAGTGGCCGTAGGGGACGCCCCGGAGGCCGTGCTCGCGCATCAGCCCGTACAGGCCGCGCAGGTAGTCGCCGAGACGCTCGGGCGGTACGGCCGAGTCCTCCCAGCCGGGCCACGCCTCGCCGCCGTCCGGCAGCCGCGTGACGATGCCCGACCCCGCCTCGCGGATCCACCACAGCGCCCGCATCCGTACGGGATCGTCGACGACCACGGCCGTCGTCGCGGCGAACCGCCCGCGCACCACCTCGACCAGGCCGTGCGCCGCCTCCTCCGCCTCCGCCTTCGTGTCCCCGCCGACCTCGCAGTACAGCCAGCCGCCGCCGGCCGGCAGGTCCGCGCCCGCGCTCGCCCGCCCCGGCTGCGCGCGCAGCGCGGTGAGCAGGTCGGACGCCATCCCCTCAACCGTCAGCGCGCCGGTGCGGGCCGCGAACGGCGCGAGCTCGGCGGCGGTGTAGACGTCCGGGAAGCCCAGCACGGCCAGCGCCCGGTATCTCGGCACCGGTACAAGCCGTACCGTCGCCTCGGTGACCAGCCCGCACGTGCCCTCGCTGCCGACGAGCGCCTTCGCCACGTCGAAGCCGTTTTCGGGAAGCAGGTGGTGCAGCCCGTAGCCCGAGACCTGGCGGCTGAAGCGCCCCAGTTCCGTCCGCAGCGGCCCCAGGTGGGCGTCGCGCAGCCGGGTCAGCTCGGCGTCGATGCCCGCGTCACCGCTCGTGCCCTTGGCGGCGCGCAGCTCGCGGCCGTCGGGCAGCAGCATCCGCAGCGACTCGACGTTGGCGGACGTGATCCCCCAGGCCACGCTGTGCGACCCGCACGCGTTGTTGCCGATCATGCCGCCGAGGGTGCACCGCGAGTGGCTGGACGGATCGGGGCCGAACGACAGCCCGTACCGCCCGGCCGCCGCGCGCAGATCGTCCAGGACCACGCCCGGCTGGACCACGGCCGTGCGGGCCTCGGGATCGACGCGCAGGATCCGGTCGAGGTGCCGCGAGGTGTCGATCACGATCCCGGGGCCGATCGAGTTGCCGGCGATCGACGTCCCGCCGCCCCGCGCGGTGACCGGCAGGCCCTCGGCGGCGGCCAGTTCGAGCACCCGGGCGATGTCGCCGGACGACCGGACCTCCGCGACCGCCACCGGCACCCGCCGGTAGATCGAGGCGTCGGACGAGTACGCCGTGCGCGCCGTCAGATCCGTGCGGAACACCCCGGGCAGCGCCGCGGCCAGCCGCCTGCCGGTCGCCTCCGGATCGCTCGTCCCGCCGCCCGTACCGGCCGGATTGCCCGGCTCGCTCCCGCCCGCCCCGGATGACACCACCACGAAGGTCGCCCCTTCCCCCGCACGATTTCTCCCTGCGCTCCGTAAGGCCCAGGCTAGGCCGTCGCCCCGCCCCGCCGCCCGCCGGAACGCGCCGCCCGCCCAGAACGGCCGCACCGGCGGAACGGCGCCCCGCACGGCCCGCGTACAGAGGCACGGCGGATGCGGGCGAACCCTGACGTGATTACGCAGCGCTAATGGGCACCATCTGCTAACCCGAGCGCTAACGAGGGCAACGGGAATCCCCGCAAACGGCGGCCCGCCATGTGGCCACGAGAGCGGGTCTCCGGGTCACGGAAGTCAATCGGGTACGCGAAGGAAAGGGACGCCCGAAAGGACGCCCCTCCAACACCGAGAAGCTCGCGGTCATTCACTCATGGCGCGCCATCGCGCGTTGAGTCACCAGACTCAGCGGACCTCCGCGTCACCATCGACGATGTGCCGCAAGAGCCGCCGCCACTGCGCGGGAGCGAGTTCCAGCATCTCCGCCGAGGGAGCGTGGGAGTCCCGCACCAGCACAGAACGCCCGGTCGCCGCCACTTCGACGCAATCGTCCTTGTCACCGCTCGCGCTGCTCTTGCGCCAGTCCAGCGCGGCCCCCCGATTCGGCCGATCCACCATCCAGCAACCCTCCATCCATTGCTGGCGGGGTCTGTCTCGCCACCGAACAGGCAAGGACACCCACCGAGCCAAGAGCTGAGCAGGGCACAACAAACCACGACCTTGTGGAAAATTTCCCGTTCATGAGTGTAAACGGTCCTAGTAATTCCGCCTACACCGGGAACACAAGATCAGGCTGTGCGCTATGAAGGCCCGCTCGCCTTGTGGGTGCCGATCGGGGCCGTCACCTCCTGTGATGATCGATTCGGGGTGGACGGGTCAGGCCATGAGGTCCTCGGCCGCCTGCCGGATCAGCGCGATCGACTTGTCGGCGGGCAGGGCCGCCTCCAGGAGCGTCTCGAAGTGGTCCCGGTAGTCGGTGATCTGCGGATCGTCGCCGGTGACCATGATGCTGGCGCCGGGCCGGCCCTCCATGTAGAGGACGTCGCTCAGCCCGCCCTCGAACTCCAGCAGCGTGAACGGCCCGTACAGGCCCAGATGCGCGCCGGCGCTGAACGGGAGCACGCGGATCGTGAGGTCGTCACGCTGCTCGGCCGAGTCGGCGATCGCGTTCAGCTGGGCGGGCATGATCCCCGGATCGACCCCGATGCCCACATGGCGGCGGATGACCGCCTCGTCGAGGATGTAGAACTGGCGGGGCGGGGTCTCCCGCCGGGCCAGCTCCTCCTGGCGCTGCATGCGGACCCGTACGGCCACGCTGCGTGCCGTCTCGCTGACCACGCCGGTGCTCATGACCTCCGCGTACTCGCGGGTCTGGAGCAGCCCGGGGATGAGCGTGCCATGAAAATGCCTGATATATGAGGCACCGGCGGAGTAGCCGACGAATGTCAGGAACATATCGTCGATCTCGCCCTTGTACTTGTTCCACCACGCCGGCTCGCGGGCCCCGCGCGCGAGCGCCTGCAGCCGTTCCTGCCTGCTCTCCGAGGTGACGTCGTACGTCATCAGCAGGGCCTGGAGGTCGGTGCGGGTGATGGAGTTCTTGCCGCCCTCCACGCGAATGAGCTTGGACGGTGACCACTCCAGCGAACTGGCCACCTGTTCCTGCGTCATCCCCTTCTCGCGCCGGAGTCTGACCAGCTCGCTGCGCAGCAGCGCGCTCTGAACGATGGGCCCCTGGTCACTTGCCATCTCACTCACTCTAAGTAGTCGTTGCCATGAACTGCGGTGCTACATAGCACATGGATACCTGCCACCTTAGATGGTGCCATCCGGACACGTTCCGCCGGGCCACTTCCCCCAATCCGGGCGATCATGCGGCGTTCACGCGGCGACGAGCGGGCAACCGCGGAGCGAAAGTTGCATTTCCAGCTTCCGCTCTGCTGCATGTCGCCTCTCTATGTTGTAGCGTGCTAGGTAGCAGATTGGTAGGGGCCGCGCTGACACCGAGCGTACCGCATGGTAGTGTGATCAAACGATCTTGACGCTGGGTGATGAGGCCAGGCGACGACGCCGGGCCGTCCCGCGCACAGCGAGGACCCTCGGAAACGGGAGGCGTGACCAGAGCCCAACCGAGTCGCCCGGAAGAAACGGGCGAACAGCACAAATAAATAGAGTCGCCCTCGGACTCACCTTCGATCACCGGTAGGCAGCCAGGCCGATCGAAGGAAAGCGGAGGGCGACTCCTTCGGGCCCGCAGGAACGTCCCTTAATCGGCGGCGCCGCTTCGCGTACTCGCGGAACGGTACGTTGACCAGGGGAAACGGCCCTTGCGGACTCACCCAGTCTAACCGCGCCCTCGCGGTTCAGGCCATAGGTGACACGATTTCCGCCCCGGTGCACCGCTCCATTCGGTCAGGCCGGTCCGCCGACCAGGACGCCGCCGCCGGAAATCGCATTCGAGCATGGGGTGTTCCGAACATGCACGCAGACCAGTCTTCTTCCCCGGCACAGTCTTCGGCCCCGGCACAGTCTTCGGCCCCGACGCCCACTCCCGCCCCGACCACCGGCCGCCGCCACGCCTTCCCCGCACCGAGAGCGACCCCCGTTCTGGGAAAGGAGGCCCCATGATCGCAGGCCGTCCGGCGCACCGGCACGACCCCGACCGCCTCGGCCGCACCCCGCGGCGGCAGAACGACCCCACCCGGCCGTCCCCGAAGAACGGGCGCGACCGGTCCCACACCCACCAGCGTCCCGTCCACCGCGCCGCCCCGCACCCGGTGCCGGCCCCGCAGGCCCCGGCGCAGGCACCCGCGCAGCCGCCGCCCTGGCGGCCTCCGGCCAGGCCGGCGGCGGTCGCCGACCGCGGGTTCTGGCAGTCGCTCACGCAGATGGAGCGGCACGCGTTCGTCACCGCCGCGGCGGGCGTCGACTACCCCGCGCGGACCGTCCTCTGGCAGGAGGGCGAGGTCGCCGACCACCTCGTGGTGATCCTGTCCGGCTACGTCCGGATCTGCATCGTCCGGGACGGCCGCGAGCGCATCGTCGCCACCCGCGGCCCCGGCGACATCATCGGCGAGCGCGCGGCCCTGATGCTGCGGCAGCGCTCCGCCACCGTCGTCGCGCTCGACACCGTACGGGCCCTGCGCATGACCACGCAGGAGTTCGCGGCCTTCCTCGCCGACCACACCC
Source organism: Spirillospora sp. NPDC029432 (assembly GCF_040703975.1). Taxonomy (NCBI): domain Bacteria; kingdom Bacillati; phylum Actinomycetota; class Actinomycetes; order Streptosporangiales; family Thermomonosporaceae; genus Spirillospora; species Spirillospora sp. NPDC029432. The sequence continues at coordinate 181,489 of NZ_JBEZWH010000005.1, read as the reverse complement.
GCGTCGTGGCCGTGCTGGAGAAGGAGCTGTACGAGCGGCTGACCGAGGGCGGCGGCCCTGCCAGTCCCGCCGGTCCCGCCGGGCCGGCCGGTGACGCGCCGTTCCCCGGCTTCGCGGTCCCGTACGTCTCCGTCGCGCCGCCGCACGTCTACGCCGTCCCGGCACCGGTCCCCGCGCCGGTCCCGGCACCCGAGCCCGCGCCCGCGCCGGCCGCGATCGAGGGCACCGTCGAGTCCACGCCCGCGTGGGCCGGCCGGATGTGCTCGATCATGTTCGTCGACATCGCGGAGTTCACCGCCCCCCGGCGCAACGACGCCGACCGGCGGGAGATCCGGCGCGTCATGTACGACCTGCTGCGCGGCGCGTTCGAGAGCTCCGACGTCCCGTGGAACGCCTGCTACCGCGAGGACCGCGGCGACGGCGCCCTCATCGTCGTGCCGCCCGAGATGCCCACCGCGTCCGTCATCGACCCCATGCTGGCCCTCCTGCTCGCGGGCCTGCGCCGCCACAACCACCGCTCCAGCGACGCCGTGCGCGTCCAGCTGCGGCTGTCCCTGCACGTCGGGCCCGTCATGCCCGACGCCGAGGGCGTGTCCGGCTCGGCCGTCAACCACACCGCCCGGCTGCTGGACGCCCAGCCGCTCAAGCGGCGGCTCGCCGAGACCCGCTCCGACCTGGGCTTCATCGCCTCCGACTTCGTGTACGACAACGTGGTCGCGCACGCCCCCGGGTTCGTAGACCCCGGGAGCTACCAGAAGCTCAGCTGCACGGTGAAGGGCGCGCGGTACACCGGCTGGATGCACCTGTCCGGTCCCGCCGTGCCGCCCGCCGCCGCCTGACGCGCGACGCCCGCAGGCCGGGTCCCCTCCCCCGCCCCGGCCGGCCTCGCGCCCCGCTTCAGTCCCCCGGCCCCCGGAACCACCTCGGGAGCCTGAGGACGAAGCGGGCCCCCGAGGTACTGTCCTCCAGCGTGAGCGTGCCCTGGTGCATCCGGGCGATCTGGCGGGCGATCGGCAGGCCCAGCCCGGTTCCGCCCGCGTCCCGGTCGCAGGCGTCCTTGAGCCGGGCGAAGCGCTGGAACACCACCTCCCGGTCCTCGACCGCGACGCCGCTGCCGTCGTCCCTGACCTCCATGACGGCCGCGTCGCCCTCCGCCCGCACGATCACCGTGATCTCGGCGACGGCGTGCCGCTCGGCGTTGTCCATCAGGTTCGTGAGCAGCCGCGACAGCCGCAGCGGGTCGCCGCGTACCAGCACGTTCGCCTGGAGGTGCGGCACGACCCGCGTGCCGTGCCGCGGCGCGCGCTCCAGCTCCGCCGAGACCAGCGCGGCGAGATCGACCGTATCCGCGTCCTCGCCGGCGGTCCTGGGACGCTCGGCCGCGGTGTCGAGGCGGGCGAGCTCCAGCAGGTCGTCCACGATCGCCTGGAGCCGGTCCAGGCTGCCCAACACCGCCCGGCCGATCCTCGGCCAGTCGGAGTCCGCCGGGCTCAGCAGCGCCTCCTCCAGCTGGAGCCGGGCCGCCGTGATCGGGCTGCGCAGGTCGTGCGAGGCGTCGGAGGTGAAGCGGCGCTGCTGCTCCAGGGCCGCGTCCAGGCGGTCGAGCGTGTCGTTCGCCGCCTCCGCCAGCTTCCTGATCTCGTCCCGGCTGTCCGGGACCGGGACGCGGCGGCCCGACTCGGTGGCGGTGATCTCCAGCAGCTCGCACCTGATGTCGTCCACCGGGGCCAGCGCGTGGTCCACCGTGCGCCAGGTGCGCAGCGCCGTCAGCAGGCTCACCAGCAGCGTCACCGCGAACAGGAACGTGCAGAGGGCACCGCTCACGTACCACGGGACGGCCCTGTCGGCGGCGTACACGATCCGCTCGGCGCCCGGCCGGTAGACCCGGAACGCGATCACCCGCATGCAGCCGTCCATGCCGGCGGGCGGGCACATGACGCGGGTGGAGTACTTCCTCTCCAGCGGCGGCGTGAACGTCGCGATCCGCGGCCGGCCCCGCAGGTTGGGCGTCACGGCGACGACAGTGCCGCGCGGCTCCACGACCTGGACGGCGACGCCCCCCGCCGGCGGCAGCACGGACGCCGCCTGGTCCCGCTCCACGAGCGAGACGATCTGCAGGGTGGCGGTGCCGATCTGCTGGGTCTTGTAGTCGGCGGCCTGGTCCCGGATGCCCACGATGAGCAGGACGTTGATGAGCGCCGAGACCAGCGCCGTGACGATGCCCGTCCGCACCGCCATCCGGACCCGGATCGACCACTTGTGCCGCCTGCTCACCCCACCCCCCGTAGGACCCCCGCTGGCGAGGTAACCACCCCGCGGGCGGCGGGGCGGTCGAGGGACGGGCAAGAGACGACAAAGATCGCCGCCGTCACACGGGAGCGGTCCCGATCAGCCCTTCCCTGGTCACGAGCCCGGCCAGCGCCTCCTCGCCCGCGCCGGCGGTGCCGTCCGGGCGGCGCGGCAGCACCAGGTAGCGGGCCTCGGAACTGGAGTCCCAGACGGCGATCTCCGTTCCGGGGGGCAGCTCCAGCCCGAACTCGGCCAGCACCGCGCGCGGCTCCCGCACGACGCGGGCCCGGTAGGCGGCGCTCTTGTACCAGGACGGGGACGGGCCGAGCAGCCGTACCGGATAGCACGAGCAGAGCGTGCAGACGATCACGTTGTGGACCGCGGCCGTGTTCTCCACCACCTGGAGGCGGTAGCCCGCCTCGATGCCGAGCTCGGCCGCCGCCGCCCGGCCGTCGGCGAGGAGCCGCTCGCGGAACGCCGGATCCGTCCAGGCCCGCGCCACCAGCCGCGCCCCGTTCACCGGGGCGGCGTCGCGCAGGAACGCGTCCAGGAAGCCGTCCAGGCCCGCTTCGGTGGCCAGCCCGGCGGCGATCACCCGTTCCTCGAACCGCCGCACGCGCGCGGCCACCGGCAGGTCGGCATGCTCAGCAGGGCTCAAGGTAGGACTCCCAGAGATCGACGGCCACGGTGTGCGCGCCCTCGCCCCACAGGTCGCGGGCGGCGAACCGGACGGCGTACACGGTCTCCCGGCGCGGCGGGTCGATCCCCCGCGCCCGGTCGTCGGGCAGCGGCCAGGCACCGTGCGCCAGCACGACCTCGCCCCGGTGGCCCCGCACGTACCGGGGCGCCCTCGTGTGGTGCGGAGGGTCGACGGCGCGGACCCGCACCTGGTCGCCGACGGCGTACGCCGCGTTCTCAGACAAGGCCCTTCGCCTCCAGGAGCGCCTCCATGGCGAGCAGCCAGCGCTCGTAATAGGACGAGCCCAGGTACACGTCCGGGGGCAGGCTTTCGATGGCGTCGCGGAACTCGTCCATGTTGAACGCGCCACCGCCGACGAGCGCGCGGTTCAGGGCGAAGACGCGCGCCTCCCAGTCGGCGCCGAACGGAGGCTCGTCCCCCAGCACGACCGGAACGGGGCCGAACCCCTCCTGGCCGCCCAGGTCATGCACTCGGCTCATGGACCGACGCTACCGCGCCGTTCAGTCGAAGTCCTCGTCCAAGCGGGACTTCAGGATGACATCGTCGAGCCGGCCGGGCCGGTTGGTGATGATCCCGTCCACCCCGAGGGCGATCGCGCGCCTCATCTTGGACCTGTCGTCGACCGTCCAGGTGAAGACCTCCATCTTCTGCCTGTGGACGCTCTTGACGTAGGACTCCGTCACGTCGCCGTACGGGGGGTTGATCTGGTCGGCGTACTTCGCCAGTTTCGGCAGGTCGCGCTTGGCGGGGGTGCCGATCAGCCCGGTCGGCGCCGCCGGCATGATCTTGTGGAACCGGCGCATGGACGCGAAGTCGAACGACTGCACCACCAGGCGCCGCTTCGTCCAGGCGGGATTGGCCCGCAGTTCCGCGGCGACCCGCCGCTCGATGCCCGGGTACAGCCGCGGCGACTTGATCTCCAGCTGAATGCCCATTCCGCTGCTCCGCATGGCACGCAGCGTTTCGCGAAGCGTGGGAACGCGCTCGCCCTTGTACCGCTTGCCGAACCACGAGCCGGCGTCCAGTTTGCGGATCTCGGCGAGCGTGAAACTGCCGACCTTCCACGGCTTGCGTCGTGGATAGACCGATTCGACATTGGTCGTACGGGCCAGCGTGGTGTCGTGAATGGCGACCAGTTTGTGGTCCTTCGTCTCCTGCACATCGACTTCGAACTGGTCGGCGCCCTGCCGTCTGGCCAGCTTGAACGCCGCGACCGTGTTCTCCGGCGCGTCCGCGGAGGCGCCCCGGTGCGCGACGTTGACGATGTCCGCGGACCGCGCGCTCGCGTCCGCCGCCGTACCCGTGATCGCCGTCGCGGCCACGACCGCGGCGAGCGAGAGACCGAATCGTCGGAGCATGTGTCACCCTTCGTGGTAGGTGATTATTCGTTCCCACCTTCGGGGTGCATGGTGACACGAAAGTAACGGGGCGATAGCAGATCGTGTACTCGGGATGACGTTGCCCGAGCGCTTTATAACAGATGTCAGGATTGCGGAGTTTCTGGCGCGGGTTCCGATTGTTTGGGAAATGCCCTGCGCGTCCCGCGGATCCTCCGCCGCAGCCGCCGCGCCGCCGACACCTCCGGCACCGCCTCCGCGATCACCACGGGCCGCGGTACGACCAGCCGCGTCTGCCGCCGCCGGCCCCGCAGCGTGACCGGCTTGCCGACGTCCCACTCCCCGGCCTCGTCCCGATGGGCCAGCTCGTGCACCGTCCCCGACGCGAGCACCCGCCCCGGCGCCACCTTCGCCAGATCGCTCAGCCGCGCCGCCTCGTTCACCGGATCGCCGATCACCGTGTACTCGAACCGCCGCTCGGCCCCGATGTACCCGGCGACCACGGGACCGGCGGAGACGCCGATCCCGGCGTCCAATTGAGGAACCTCCGCGCGCAGCCGTACGGCCAGCTCCCGCGCCGCCCCCAGCGCGCCGCCGGCCGCGTCCTCGATCTCCGTCGGCGCGCCGAAGATCGCCAGGGCCGCGTCCCCCTCGAACTTGTTGATCCAGCCCCCGTGCGCGGCCACCACGTCGACCACCACGCCGAAGAACATGTTGAGCAGCTCGACGACCTCGCCCGGCGTATGCGTCTCGGCCAGCCGCGTCGACCCCGTCAGATCGACGAACAGCACCGCCACCTCGCGCGTCTCCCCGCCGAGCTCGATGTCCCCCCGCTCGATCGCCAGCCCCGCGACCTCCTCGCCCACATGCCGCCCGAACAGGTCCCGCAGCCGCTCGTGCTCCCGCAGCCCGGCCACCATGTGGTTGAACCCAACCTGGAGCTGCCCCACCTCGCTGGCGTCGTACACCGGCACCCCGGTGCCCAGATCGCCGCGCTCCACCCGGGCCATCCCCAGCCGTACCGACTTGATCGGATCCGCTATGGCCTGGGTGGCGATGTACGTCACGTACATCCCCACGCTGAGAGCGGCTCCCCCGAGCCCCAGAATCGTGATCGCCAGCTGCGTCGTGTCGATGTCGGGCGCCGCCAGCGCCGCGATGGCCACGCAGATCAGCCCCAGCACCGGGATCGCCGTCCCCAGCGCCCAGGCCAGCATCACCCGCGTCGTGACCCCCGGCAGCCGGATCCGCCCGTGCTGCTCGCTGGCCAGCACCAGCGCCGCCGCCGGCCGCAGCAGCCGCTCGGACAGCAGATAGACGATCGTGCACGTCGTCATGGCCCCCAGCAGGCAGGTGAGCCCCGTCTTGACCGCCAGCCGCGCACTGAACAGCGTCACGTCCAATACAGCCCACCCGACCGCCCCGACGACCCACAGCCCGCCGACAAGAAGCGTCAGCCGCAACGGCCCCAGAAGCACGGCCCGCCGCTGCACCTGGTCAGGAACCCCACCCTCCCGCGCCAACCGCACCACGGGCCGCCACAGATACAGCCCGGACACCAGCGCGACAGGTCCCGCGACCACCGGATAGCTGAAGAACGCGACCGTGTTGACGAGCCTGACCCGTTCCACATCGGCCAGCGGCGGATCCGGCACCACGAAGATCGCGAACAGCAGCACCACCAGCGCGCCGCCGAGGTTCGCGACCCCCACCACCACGAGCAGCACCCAGCGAACCCGCAGCTCCAGCATCGTCCGCGGCACCAACTGAAGACCGCGCCCCACCGCCCTGCCGGCCACATCCGCCTCCATACGCCACGGATAAGCCTCACCGTACTATGCGCCCGCCGACCCCCCACTTAACGAGTTGGCGCTCCCCTCAGCCATCGCGTATGCTTCCGGACGTCGCCAAGAACGGGTCACCCCGGTCAAGGAACACCTCCGGAGCCGCTAAGCTCGGAGCAGCAAGGTCCTGTGGAGCAGTTAGGAGTGCTCGCCACCCTGTCAAGGTGGAGGCCGCGGGTTCAAATCCCGTCAGGACCGCCAGACGTGCGGATGCGCGTCATGGGCAGGTAGCTCAGTCGGTACGAGCGTCCGCCTGAAAAGCGGAAGGTCGGCGGTTCGACCCCGCCCCTGCCCACACCTTCTGAACAGCCAAAAGGCCCGGACCGAGATCGGTTCCGGGCCTTTTTGACGGCAACCCTGACGGCAACGTCCGCTCATGACGGCTTCCAAGGGCCGAGCGGCCGGCCCCGTTCCACGAAGTCCCTGTACTCGTAACCGAGCATCCCCACGTTGACCCACCGGCGCGGCGCAGCCCCCAACTCGCGCCCGGCCAACTCGATCGCGCCCTCCGGTGTCGAGGCACTGCCCACCTGCCGGCCGCCCTCCTGGTCAGCGTCCTCTGGGTAGAAGGCATCATCGCTCGGATAAAGAAGGCCGTCGTGCCGGTCCAGTTCCGCCGTATCCTCAACAGCCCAGCGCCTCACGTGGAAGAGACCAGGCGTCGGCAGGATCGCGGCATATCCGACTCCCCTGCGCCCATCTTCCTCGAAACCGCCCAGGAACTGTTCTATGGCGCGGCCACGACGCAGAGCCCCCAACGCCAGGGACATCGGCAGATAACGCACCAGCCGACCCTAGATTCACCTCGCGTACCTCTCAACCAGTTACGGCCCCGGACTCAGTCCGGGGCCGTTAAGAAGGCGACGTCAGCCGAGGGCCTCACCCCAGCTTCCGCAGCGCCGCCCGCTTGTCGTCGAGCGAGGTGTGCGCGTAGATCGTCATCGTGACTGCGATGTCGCTGTGTCCGACGATCTCCCGGACGACGTTCGGCGCGACGCCCAGGTGCAAAAGCAGCGAGACGCAGGTGTGCCGCATGTCGTAAAAGCGGACTGCGTCCAGGCCGGCGGCCGCGCGGACGCGTCCCCAGCTACGACGGAGGTTGTCCGGCTCCATGGGTGTACCCCGCCGGGGCGGGAAGACGAGGCCGTGATCCTCCCAGTCCTCCCAGGCGTCAGCCCGTTCGAGCGTCTGCCTCATCCTGTGCTCGCACACGGCAACGATGCAGATCGGAGGCAGCGGGATGGTCCGCTCTGAGTCGTCCGTCTTGGGGCGAACGAACCGCAGCGCTCCCCCGACCCGCTGGAGCGTCTGAACCACCTCCAGCGTGGCGCTCTCCACCCCGCTACCGGCACAGGTCCGGCAGTCGTCCCCGTCGATCTCGCCGCCTTCTCCCCCGCAGGCACGGCACCCGACGAGGGTGAGGTCCTCCCAGCGCAGGCCGAGCAGCTCCCCGCGGCGCAGGCCGAGGCAGAGCGCTAGGACGTACAGCGCGTGGAGCCGTTCGCTGGCGGCCGCCTGGAGCACGTCACGCGCCTGGTCGACCGTGAGCCCGCGGTTGACCTTGTACTTGGGCGTGGTGACCTTGACCAGCTTCGCCACGTTGCGCGGGATGACCTCTTCCCGTACTGCCGTTTCCAGCACGTTCCGCAGGACGGCATGGATCGACTGGACCATGCGCACCGAGAGAAGTGACTCGCAGCACTCACCGCCACCGTCGGCTGCGGCACCCCAGCCCGAGACGCCAGCCCGACCCCCGACAGCCCAGCGGCCGACCGCAACCGCCGCAGCTCCCGCCCGATCTCCATCAGCCGCCCATCACCCATAACCCATAACCGAGCGTTCTACCACCCACAGCACACAGCGACAGACCACACGACCAGACCGACCCCTGCACCATCCCGCATCAGCGCCGACAGAGACGGATCCGACCTCCGATCTCGACGGGAAAGCATGTGGCAACCTGCTTCCCAGGCGCCTAATGGGCCCCACGCGAGCGACGCAGCGAAGCCACACCTACCGCGCCTCCACCACCTGGTGTATGACACATCGGGTGACAGAACCAAGCACCAAGTTGGACGAGCTTGTGGCGCTCGTTCCCCCTCCTGAGGATCCCGACCTGGGAACCAAGAGCTGGGACACCGTGTTCGACGAGCTCGGCAGCCCTCTCCCCGCAGACTTCATGGCGTTGGTCGAGCAGTACGGCAGCTTCGAGATCGGCGGCTACGCATTTGACGGGAGAGGCGAGAACACGCGCGGCCTTGAGTACCTGGGAGTGATGGACCCGCGCTACGCGGGCGGAAACTGGGCCAAGGGGGCGGTGAACATCGGCGATGTCTACCGAGAGCTGAGGGAAGAACATCCGGCCAGCTTCCCGCCGGCTGCATGGCCGGAACCCGGCGGGTTCCTGTCCTGGGGCAACACCATCGATGCCGACCACTTCGGCTGGCTGACCGTCGGCCACCCTGACGACTGGCCGATCGTGCTGTGGGGACGAGGCCACGAATGGGATGACCAGGAGCCCCTCCAGACCACGGTGACCGAGTTCCTGGTCAACTGGCTCTCAGGCTCCCCAGACCTCCCACACATGCCCGAGCTATGGCCGGGCGGCAGCTCTGGCCCCGTGTGGTGTGACGCCCTCCCGCTGGAGCACTGACAAGGTCAGACCAGGGCACCAGGCCAGGCCATCAAAGCCGGATGAGAACTTTCTCTACGGTTTCAAGGGCGCCCGCTTCGCGGTCGCCGGCGGCCGCCCGCCCCGGCGCGTCGGGCGTGCGGCCTGTTCCGTCCGGTCCCGCCGCGCCGCGTCGCCCGTCCGCCTTTGCTTGCCGGGATTCAACCGTGAAGCCTCCGGCGCGCGAATACGAGCGCTTGTGAAGCATGCTCACCCGGGTTGAGCAGAATCTGAGCCTCGACATCGAATCCGGTGTCACGGAGCCAGGACGCCACCTGGTCAGGCTGACGGAGGTGGACATGGACCTTCATCGGCTGACCGCCATACCCCTCCGTCTTCAACTGCGACCCGTCGCCGACATGGAACAGGAGTTGAAGCGGTCCACCTGGGCGCAATGCTCGGTGAAAGTGCCGGAACACGGTCAGCACTTGTTCATCAGGGATGTGGATCAAGGATTGCCAGGCGAGCAGGCCAGCAACCGAGACATCCGCAAGATTTGGGTCTGTCATAGAACCCACGTCGAACCGAAGGCTCGGATGATCGCGTCGTGCCACGTCGATCATCCCAGGTGAAAGGTCAATGCCGAACGCGTCTAGACCGAGTTCGTATAGGTGGGCGGTCACGTGGCCCGGACCGCAGCCGACATCCGCCACAGGACCGCCACCAGCCGCCCGCACACTGTCAGCGAACAGCGCAAGAGCCGCGCGAAGGTACTGATGCCCAGCGATGGCATCGCGCACCAGAGCGGCGTAGCTGGCTGCGACCGTGTCGTACGAGATTCGGGTATTGGTCAACCAGTCGTCCGTGTCCATGATCGGCACGGTAGCCCATGACGACAAGCCGTCCGCCGATCTTCGGATGGTGAACGGACCGGGCCGGTTCAGTGGGGCGATCGGTGAAGCGAGCGCGAACCAGGGGGCTGCGCCGCCCCCTGGACCCCCGCGAGCCGGAGCACCGATCCTCGATGAACAGCGGGAGGGCAGCGTCCGACCTAGGTGGGCAGCCGCGCCGCAGGGTGGTCGCTACTTCCGAAAAGGGGAAGGCCGGCGGTTCGACCCCGCCCCTAACCACACCTTCCAAGCAGCACGAACGCCCCGGAGCCGTTAGGTCTGGGGCGTTGTTGTGTGGGGGTTTGAGGTTGTGGGGAAGGTGGCCTTTACCGTTAGGCCGCCTTCTGTGTGGGGGTGGGCGGTGAGGGTGGCGTCGTGGGCCAGGGCGATCGCGTGGGCTATGGAGAGGCCGAGGCCGTGGTGGCCGTCGTCGGGGGCGGAGCGGTCGAGGCGCTGGAACGGTTCGAGGAGCCGGGTCACCTGCTCGGGCGGGACGGCTGGGCCGGTGTTGCTCACGGTGAGCACGGCCTTTCCGTTCTTTGTTTCGGTTGTGACGTCGACTCGGCCGTTGGGCACGTTGTAGCGCGTGGCGTTGTCGACGAGGTTGGCCACGAGGCGTTCGATCAGGGCGGGGTCGCCCGAGGTCGTGGCGGGTTCGATCCGCGAGTGCAGGCGCGGGCCGTCGGTGGGTGTCGCGGACAGGACCTTTTGGGTTAGGGCGGCGAGGTCTACCGGGGCCCGGGTTTCCAGGCCGCGTTCGCTGGTCGCCAGGGTCAGCAGGGACTCCAGTAGTTGTCCCTGCTGGACGCTGATCTGCAGGACTCGTTCGAAGGTGGCGCGGTACGCCTTGAGGGTCGGTCGGCGGTCGGTGAGGGTCTCTTCCAGGAGTGCGCGTTCGAGGGTGAGCGGGGTGCGGAGTTCGTGCGCGGCGTTGGCGACGAAGCGTTTCTGGGAGTCGAGTGCGGCTTCCAGGCGGCCGAGCAGGCCGTCCACAGTGTCGGCGAGGTCCTTGAGTTCGTCGCGGGGGCCGGTGAAGGCCAGCCGTTCGTGCACGTTGCGCGCGGAGATGCGGCGGACGGTGGTGGCCATCGTACGGAGCGGGCGCAGCACCCGTCCCGCGACGAACCAGCCGAGCGCCAGGGAGAACACCAGCATGATCGCCAGTGCGGTTCCGGCCTGGACGAGGGTCTCGCGGACCAGCGAGTCCTGCTGCCGCGCCAGGGTGCCGATCGGGTCAGGCGTACCGGGGGCCATACCGGGCAGCCGGTAGCGGCAGTCCTCCTCGCTGAGGCCGAAGCACGGGACCAGCACCTTGAAGACCGTGTTCCGCCGGACGAGCACGAACGTGATCGCCAGCAGGACCGCGCCGGAGATGGTGAACAGCGCCCCGTACAGGAGGGTGAGGCGCATCCGGATCGTCCTCATATCCGGTAGCCGCTCTGCGGGACGGTCTCGATCACGGGCGGGGGTCCCAGCTTGGCCCGCAGGCGGTTGATCGTCGCCTTGACCGTGGTGGTGAACGGGTCCGCGGCCTCGTCCCAGACGCGCTCCAGCAGTTCCTCGGCGGAGACGACGCGCCCGTCGGCGGCGAGCAGGTACTCCAGGACCGCCATCTCCTTCGGGCTGAGCGCCAGGCGCAGGCCGGAGCGGGTGGCGACCCGCTGTGCCGGGTCGAGGCGCAGGTCGCCGCGTTCCAGGACCGGTGGCAGCGCCGGCTGCGCCCGCCGGCCGAGGGCGCGGATCCGCGCGACCAGCTCGGCGTACGCGAACGGCTTCGGCAGGTAGTCGTCGGCTCCGAGGCTGAGCCCCTCGACGCGGTCGGCGATCGTGCCCGAGGCGGTGAGCATCAGGACCCGGGTACGGCGGTGCGGCCCGGCCACCAGCGCGCGGCAGACGTCGTCGCCGTGCACCAGGGGCAGGTCGCGGTCCAGGACGACCACGTCGTAGTCGGTCAGCGCGGTGCGGTCGAGCGCGGCCCGGCCGTCGCGGGCGACGTCCACCGCCATCCCCTCGCGGTGCAGGACGCGGGCCACGGAGTCGGCCAGTTCCGCGTGGTCCTCGGCCACGAGCACTCTCATGACCGGTCAGGATGCCCGGGACGCGGTCACAGCCGGGTCACAGCCCTTCGGCCAGGTGCGGAGGGAAGCCGCCGGTGGCGATCGGGCCCCACCGCTGCGGGGTCACGCGGATGAGGGACTTGCCCTGCTTGGTCATCGCGGCGCGGTACTCGTCCCAGTCGGGGTGCTCGCCCGCGATGTTGCGGAAGTACTCGACGAGCGGTTCGACGGCCTCGGGGACGTCCAGGACCTCGGCGGTGCCGTCGATCTGCACCCAGGGGCCGTTCCACTCGTCGGACAGGACGAGCAGGGAGACCCGGGGGTTCCGGCGGGCGTTGCGGGTCTTGGCGCGCTCCGGGTATGTCGCGATCACCAGCCGGCCAGAGTCGTCGACCCCGCAGGTCAGCGGGGACGCTTGCGGGGTGCCGTCGGCGCGGGTGGTCAGCAGGACGGCGCGGTGCCGGGGCCGGACGAATTCCAGCAGGTCCGCCAGGTCGACTCGGGTGTTCGTTGCGATGGATGCCATGGTCACCCAGCGTATGGCAGCGGGCGGCGCCGCGAACGGCGCCGCCCGGGACGGTGGTCAGCCGGTGGTCAGCCGGTGGTCTGCGACCACAGGTCGCATTGGTGGTCTTGGGGGAAGGTGGTGGTGGGCCGGATCGCGCCCGGCGCGAGGTCCTGGACCTGCGGGAACCGCTGCCAGGCCGGGGCGCCACTGCTGTTGGGGTCTCCGGTACGGGCGAACGTGGCCCAGTACGAGAGCATCCGGGCGGAGAGGTCGTTCTGTTCCGGTGTGCCGGTGACGTTCCCGAAGATGTAGCGGATCTCGGAGCCGTGCGGGGCGCCCAGCGGGAAGCTCAGGGGAAGCCCCAGGTAGTCCATGGCGTGGGGGTCGTTGAATTCGTAGCCGTATGCCCTGGTGTGCTGTGCCAGGAGGGTGGTGGACGCATAGGAGAGGCACGAGAACTGGGCGTCGGTGTAGATCGCCGCGAGGGCCTCGGCGGGCGAGCCGTGGGCGGACAGCGGGTAGCGGGCGAGGATCCGGTCGGCGTCGGACGGGAAGGCGCGCCGTACGGCGGCCGGGTACTCCTCGGCGGTGAGCCGGCGGCCGGCCAGGTCGTACATGGTCGCCACGGTGAGGCGGCCCTCGTCGCGGGTGGTGCCCTGGATGATCGGGATGCGCGGGAAGTCGCCGGTCCGGAACGCGTTCATGACCTGGTCGCGGATGACGACGCCGTCCTGGATCGGGGCCCAGGCGGTGCGGCCGGTGGTGCCGGCGAGGATCTCCCCGGCGGGTTTGGCGCGCAGGCAGGCGGTGTCGGTGCAGCCGAGCGCGGTCGCGAAGCGTTCGCCGGCGGTCTCGGCGGTCTGGCGGGTGGCGGTCGGGAACGCGCAGCCGGACTGGGCGATGGCGCGGTGGAACAGGCCCCGCGCGGTGGGCGAGATCAGGTTCTGGCAGACGCTGCCGCCGCCGGCGGACTCGCCGAAGACGGTGACGTTGCCCGGGTTGCCGCCGAACGCGGCGATGTTGTGCCGCACCCAGCGCAGCGCGGCCTGCTGGTCGAGGAGGCCGTAGTTGCCGGACGTGCGGGACTCGGCGGTGAGGCCGGGGTGCGCCATGAAGCCGAGCGCGCCCAGCCGGTAGTTCAGGCTGACGACCACGACGTCGCCGCGTTCGGCGAGGGCGCCGCCGTCGTAGAACGTGCCGGAGCCGATGGTGTAGCCGCCGCCGTGGATCCAGACCATAACGGGGCGCGGCTTGGTGGGGCGCTTGGAGGGGACGTGGACGTTCAGGTAGAGGCAGTCCTCGCTGGGCGTGCCAGGGCCGGCGAGGTCGCCCCATGGGGTCTTCGATCCTGTCTGCATGCAGGGGTTGCCTGGTTTGGTGCCGTCCCGCACGCCCTTCCAGGGGGCGGACGGTATGGGCGCCTTCCAGCGGCGTTCGCCGGTCGGTGGTGCGGCGTAGGGGATGCCTAGGAAGGCGGAGCCGTTCTCACCGGGTAGGCCGCGTACCGCTCCGTCTCTGGTGTACGCGATGGGTGTCGTGTCGGCCTGGACGGTGGCGGGGGCGGTGGCGAGCGAGAGACCGGTCAGGAGAGCGGCCAGTGTCGCGAGCGTTCTGCGTCGGGCCATAGGGGGTTCCTCCCAGGGGAGCGCCAGGGGCTGCCACATATGCGGCGGCCCCTGGCAGTGCGTCAGCTCAGGTTCTTCTGCAGGACGTCCCAGTCGGTGTTGCACAGCCCGCAGTCGGGGCCGACGAACTGGGCCTTGGAAGCGGCGTCGCCCTTGAGCTGCCACCTGATCCAGGCGGAGCCGACGCGGCCGAACTCGCCGCCGTTGGGCTGGTCGTACGTGGCGAAGTGGCCGACGTCGAGGTTGCCCATGAAGGCGGGCAGGCCGGACGGGAGGCGCCGCCAGTCGTCCATGGCGTTCTCGTACGCGATGTCGGACGGCCCGCCGATGAAGTAGCCGACCGGGGCGCGGAGCCGCGACAGCATGGGCTTGTCGAGCGCGCTCATGAGGCCGCTGTTGAAGATGCCGGTGGTGGTGACGCGGCGGTCGGTGCTGGAGACCTCGTACGCCTCGATGCCGCCGCAGGACTGGCCCATCACCGCGACCTTGGTGGTGTCGATCTTGCCGCGGTACTTGCTGCCGACGCGGTTGTTCTCGGCGATCGCCCAGTCGATGGAGTCGACGAGCATGTCCGAGTCGGTCTGGCCGGAGCCGCCTGGCCGGCCGTTCGCGATGACCAGGAAGCCGTGCGAGGCGAACTCCTTGAGGATGTTCTCGAACCAGGTGCCGTCGGCGCGGCAGGCGCCGTTGCCCCAGGCGACGATCGGGAGCCTGACGTCGGCGGGGATGGTGTTGGGCCGGTAGATCGTGTGGTTCCGGAGCCGGAGGGTGGTCTCGTAGTCGGCGGGGTACGGGCCCGAGCCGCCCGGCGCGGCGTGGGCGGGCGCGACCGGGACGTGCAGCAGCGCGCCGGCCAGCCCGAAGACGATGCTCGCCTTGGCCAGCCGCCGGATGAACCGTTTGGGGTTCACGATGCGATCTCCTCGTGTAGGGGCGGGGAAGGAGGTCTCCCGCCGTGGCGTCGGCAGGTGTGTCGCCGATCGAAGCGGAACACTTTCTGGGGCGCGCGCACGTTGAACTGTCGCAAGACGAAGGGGGCGCATCAATGGTTCGGGCGGAGGAGTGGGTGGCGTACCAATCCGGACGCAGGTGCCGTGTGCACGCGTCACAGCGGCGCGCCGAGGGCGCCGAAGCACGGCGATCGGAGGTCCTGACGCTCACTCAACTGCGGCTTTTCGGTGATCCGGATGGCGCCGGCCGGCTCTAGACTCGGGCGGTGTGACGGATACGCGCACCGATCCGGAGGTCCGGCTCCCGCGGACGCAGAGCGGCCCCCAGCCGCAGCACCTGCTCCTGACGCTGCTGGGGGACTACTGGTACGAGCTGCACGACCACCTCCCGTCGGCGGCGCTCGTCGCGCTGCTCGGGGAGTTCGGCATCTCGCCGGCCGCCGCGCGGGCGGCGCTCAACCGGCTGGCGCGGCGGGGCGTGCTGGAGTCGTCCAGGACGGGGCGGCGGACCGGCTACGGGCTGTCGCGCCGCCTGCCGGTGGAGGCGCGGCTCGGCCACGCGTCGCGGAACGCGATCCTGTTCGGGGACGCCGCGCCGCCGTGGGACGGGCGGTGGCGCATGGTCGTCTTCTCGATGCCCGAGGACCGCCGGAACGTCCGGCGCTCGGTCCGTTCACGGCTGCGCTGGCTCGGCTTCGCGCCCCTGTTCGACGGGGTGTGGGTGTCGCCGCACGAGCGGGAGGAGGAGGCCGGGCGGTTCCTCGCCGAGCTGGGGATCGAGAACTACGCCGTCCTGACCGCCCAGGCCCTGCCGGGCGTCCCGCAGGGCGTCACCCCGGTGGACGCGTGGGACCTGGACCGCATCCGGGCGGGGTACGACGCGTTCGTCGCGGAATGGGAGCCGCTTCTCGGCCGCGTGCGGGACGGGGCCGTCGGCACCGCGGAGGCCCTGCCGGCCCGTACCGGGCTGATGTACGACTGGATCCGCTTCCCCAGCGTCGACCCGAGGCTGCCGGAGGAGCTGCTCCCCGCCGACTGGCCCCGCCGCCGCGCCCACGAGGTCTTCGCCGAGCTGTACGACTCGCTGGGCCCGCTCGCCGAGACCCGCGTCCGCCAGATCATCGCCCGCCACTCCCCCGACCTGGCCCGGCTGGTACGCCACCACACCCACAAGGGCCCCTGAGCGGCCCGGACGGAGCGCCGGTTCATCTGACGGCGCGGAGCGGGCGCCTGGCGGCCCGGTCGAGCGCGGCGGCGGTGGCGTCGTCGGCGGGCAGGTGGACGAGGATCCGCTGGTCGTCGGGCATGGCGAGGGTCTCGTAGGCGAGCGTGAGCTGGCCGAGTTCGGGATGGGCCAGGCGCTCGGTTCCGATGGGCACGGGAACGGCCGGCACGGACGCCAGCCTCCCGCTGAACGCGGCACCCGCCGTGACGGCCAGTTCGCCGGTCATGTGCAGGAAGTGCGGGTCGCCCGGCGTGGAGCCGCCCTTGAGGGTGGCGACTCGGTCGTCGGCGACGCGGTCCCAGTCCAGATAGGCGTCGCGCGCGCGGGGGTCGGTGAACAGGTGGCGCAGGACGTTGGGGCGCGGCTCGTCCAGGACGCCGAGGGGCCCGAAGACGCGGGCGTACGCGCCGGTGCGGGCGAGCACGTCGCCGAGCCGGTTCAGCAGGACGGCCGGGGCGGGTTCCAGCCGGTCGAGCACGGCCTGGACGGTGGGCCGCACGGAGTCGGCGGGCGGGGCGGAGGCCGGGCAGGCGGACGTGCCGGCGGCGCTCTTGGCGAGGCGGCGGAGGTGGCCGCGCTCCTCGTACGGGAGCCGCAGCGCGTCGGCGAGTGCGCCGAGGACCTGCGGTGAGGGGTTGCGGTCCCGTCCCTGCTCCAGGCGGGTGAGGTACTCGACGCTGACGCCGGCGAGCGTGGCCAGTTCGGCACGGCGCAGGCCGGGGGTGCGGCGTCGGGGTCCGGCCGGCAGGCCGACGTCGGCGGGGGTGACGGCCTCGCGGCGGGCGCGCAGGAAGATGCCCAGCTCGTTGTCGCTCACGCTTCGAGGCTAGCCGGGCCGCCGGCGCTCATCGTGGCCCTGCCACGGCCACCCTTGGCACGGTCTCCCTGGGGCCCGGACGGGACGGCAGGCTCCTCGGCATGACGACGAACACGACCACCCTGCCGCTGAAGCAGGGCCGCTGGGACCTGGACACCGCCCACTCCTCCGCCGGCTTCGCCATCCGCCACCTGGGCATCTCCAAGGTCCGCGGCCGGTTCACCCGGCTGGACGCCGCGCTCCACGTGGGCGCGACGCCGGCCGACATCTCGATCACCGCCACCGTCGACATCGCGTCGATCGACACCGGGAACGCCGACCGCGACGCGCACGTCCTCGCGCCGGACATGCTGGACGTGGAGCGCCGCCCGACGATGGCGTTCCGGTCGACCCGCGTCTCCGGCGAAGGGGACGAATGGTCCATGGAGGGCGAGCTGACCATCGGCGAGGCCACCCGCCCGGTGACGCTGGAGGTGGAGTTCGGCGGCGCCGAGGACTCGGTCGTCGACGAGCGCCGGCACGCCGGCTTCGAGGCGCGCGGCTCGATCCGGCGCAGCGACTTCGGGCTCGACTTCGGGCACGGCATGCTCGGCGACACCGTCCAGATCGTCCTGGACGTCCAGTTCCTGGAGCCCCGCTAGCGCCGCGTCCCCGCCGGTCCGCGTCCCCGCGCCCGCTAGTGGCGGGGGTCGAAGAGGCTGCCGGGGCGTTCCCGCTCGGCGGGCGGCGGCGGGGCGGGCTCGTCGGGGCGCGGCGCGGGACCGCGGGGCTCCTCGTCGCGCGGGTTGACGGCGATGATGGCCAGCAGCAGCATCGCGACCAGGCTGATCCCGACGATCAGCGGGCCGATCAGGTCGGCGACGCGGGCGCCGCCCACGGCCGTCATGGACGGGTCGGGGTGCACGTGCACGGCGAACATGCCCGTGTAGTGCATCCCGCTCACCGCGACGCCCATGATCAGTGAGGCGCCCAGCGTCGCCCACATCCCGCGCACCCGGACGGCGAACCAGAGCGCCGCGGTCGCGGCCACCACCGCGATCAGCACGGACGCGGCCACGGTCAGCGGCGCGTACCCGATGCGGCCGGACATGTTCATCGCCGCCATGCCGAGGTAGTGCATGGCGGCGACGCCGGCCCCGGTGAACACGCCGCCGACCAGCAGCGCGCTCGTCCGGAAGCCGCCGTACCCGACCAGGAACAGCCCGGCGCCGACGACCAGGACGGCGACCAGGGCGCTGATCAGCGTGAGCGACACGTCGTACCGGATCTCCACGCCGGAGACCCGGAAGCCCAGCATCGCGATGAAGTGCATCACCCAGATGCCGGTGCCGCCGATGGACAGCGCGGCGACCGACAGCCACTGGGCCCGCGACGATCCGGTCGAGGTACGGGCGCGGGCCATGCACAGCAGGCCGAGCAGCGCGCCGACGCACGACATCGCGTAGGCCAGCACGGGGGTCAGCGCCCCGTGCGAGAAGTGATCGACATGCCCCACGTCGCCCCCCGGCGATTCCCAGCTGGCCGCACCAGAGTGAGCGATGGTGCGCGGTAACACATCTGACTACATTCGCGACTTTGGTGCACTTTCTTGCCCGGATCCGGCCAGATCCTCCCGTCCAATGGAAGGCGGCGCGCTCGCTCACCACCTGCTCTCACCAGTGCGAGAGGACGAGGGCCTGCACTCCTAAGGTGAGCGCGGCCTGGGTGGCGAGCCAGCCGCGTGCCGGAGGGGCGTGGCGGGCCGCGGCCAGGACGACCCAGGCGGCGTACGGGATCCAGATGCGTTCGACCTCACCTCTGGTCACGCCCGACAGGTCGAGCGCGAGCAGGCCGATCAGGGCGGCTCCCACCAGCCAGGCGATCGGACGGTCACGGAACGGCGCTCGCGCCAGGGCGTGCGCCGTCGCCGGCCCCACCAGGAGCGCCAGGACGGCGATGTTGGCGAACACGAAGTAGGCGTAGGAGCGCTGCGCCGATCCGCGGCTGACGGCGTACGTCTCGTGGGTCGCGGCCACCCCGTCCAGCCACCAGAACCCGCCGAGCGTGAACGCCAGAGGGACGGCGGCGGCGCAGCAGAGAAGGACGGCGAGAAACCGGCGGCTCGGCCGGGTCAGTACGACGACCGCCAGCGGGATCGCGAAGAACGGCAGCAGCCCGTAGCTCAGGTACGGCAGCGCGCCGAGCAGCAGCCCGGCCCCCGCGGCTGCGAGAAGGCCGCCTCGCCTGGCCGTGAGGGCCGCCGCCCACGCGCCGGCGCCCAGGAACAGGGCGTCCATGGAGGTGGCGATCCAGAGTGTGAGCGGCGCCAGTACCAGGAACGGCAGCGCGCGGCGCGCGGCGTCCTCGCCCGCGACGGAACGCGCGGTCATGGCGATGGCGGCCACGGAGGACGTCCCGATGGCGATGATGAACGCGGCGGACCAGCCCGTACCGCGCAGCCCCACCTCCTCCAGCGCCCATAGGACGAGCGTCGGCAGCGGCGGATGCCCCCGTATATGGGTGGTGTAGCCGTGCAGTTCCTCGGTGAACGTACGGATCCACCCGAGAGGGTCGGCGCGTACGGCACCCAACCCGGCGGGGTATTCGGTGGGCGCGTCCAGGGGCCGCCGCAAGGCGCCGAGCCCGTCGCTCAGAGCGAGCACGACCGTCCACACACTCGCGGCACCCCACGACGTCAGCAGGAGAGCGCGCCAGGACATGCGCCGTGCCGCGTACGGCAGTACCGCCACGGCGACGGCGGCCGCGCAGGCGGCCGGAACGATCTGCCACGTCAGCACGCGGAAGCGGGCGTGCAGCGGAGGGAGCTCGTCCTCGGTGGCGAGGCCCGCCCGCCGGAGCACGTACCCGACGAGGAAGGCCGCCACCACTAGAAACACCCAGACCAGGACCGCGACTCGGCCTCCGCGGCCCGGCCGTTCCAGCGAACGCCCCGCCGCCTCTTTCTCGCGGTTCGGAGGTCGCCCTCGGCTACTCACCGGTCGATTTCCGGGGACGGCGCGGGCGGCGGGCCACGAAGGCCAAGGCTGCGGTGACAGCTATGACCAGCAGGAGGTTGCGGGTGTACGGAAGGGGGAGCAGGGACGGGTTGTCGGGTCGTTCACCCAGGCCGAGGACCATGGGGAGGGCCACCAGCGTCACCGTTCCGGCGATCAGGAGCGCGGCTTGGACGCGGTGTTTCCAGGTGGCGGGCAGGCGGGTGGTCAGGGCACCCGCCAGGAGGACCACCGGGACCAGTACGGCATCGTGGACGATCGCCGCTCCCCCCAGCCACAAAGCCCAGTCGGCGGGGGCGGAATCGGTGGACGTGAGGATTCCCCACAGGCCGAAGGCGATGAGGGCGCCGCCCACGGTGCAGGCGGTGAGGCGGGCCTTCACGTGATCACCAGGCGGTGGACCCATTTCGTCTGCTGGACGCCGGGCCGGTTCGGGGCGATGAGTCGGCACGGGTGGCCGTGGTCGAGGTCGAGGGGCGAGCCGTTCAGCCTGAGGGCCAGCAGGGTCAGGGGGTCGTGCCAGTGGGGCGGGTCGACCCAGGACGTCCGGTAGAGGCCGCCGCGTTCCATCGACTCGATCCGTACGCGGGCGTCTTCGGGGGCGCCGGCCGTCCGGAGGATGTCGCGGAGGCGTACGCCCTCCCAGGTGCCGCTCGCGCTCCAGCCCTCCACGCAGGCGATGGGCAAGCGCGCGGTATGGGCGGGGAAGCGGGTGTGGAGGTCTTGCAGGGAGAAGGTGAGGTCCACAGGTCCCTGTACTTGCAGACGCCAGGACGGGCCGACTCTCGCGATGCCCGCGGCCTGCGCCGTCTTGTTCACGGGAAGGGCTTGGGGTCCTACTCCCGGACGGCGGGGAGCCAGCACGGCGAGGTCCGCTAGAGGCGTGAAGGTCTCGCCCACGGTGGTGACCGTCACCGCTCCCCCGGCGGCGGCGACCGTCAGTAGGAAGCGGCGCCTGCCGATGGTGTCTTCCGGTCGGGTCATGACCGTACGGCGTACCTTCGCCCATTCGTTCGCCACGTGGATGACCAGGGCGCCCATCAGGATGTAGGCCGTCCAGTAGTGGGCCGTAGGGAAGAAGAACGGGAACGGATACCAGTAGGCGATGTTGAACAGCCCGGTGGCGAGCTGGAAGAGGGACGCCCCCACGAGCAGGAGGATGAGCGCTCGTTCGATCGCGTGCCCTACGGAACGCACCGGTGGCCATTGCAGGAGCTTCGGGTAGACAGTCCACAGCTTGGCCAGCAGCAGCGGGATGGTCGCCAGGCCACCGATGACGTGCAGCCCCTGAGTGACGCGGTACAGGTTGACCGGACGGGACGGCCAGTACATCCAGTCCGGGGGATGCTGCATGAAGTGACTGAAGAGGCCGGTCGCGAAGGCCGTACCGAAGGAGAGCCCCAGGGCCATGCCGAGCCAGGCCGCGACGCGTTCGTCGTGCAGCGGGCTCGTGAACCGCTCCGCCGGGGGCGTCAGGGGCTCAGGGCGACGAACCACCGGTCCGCCTCCTCCCAGATCTCGGTGACGGCGGCCCCGCAACGGGCGGCGAGATCCGCCATGTCGTCCGCGGACACCCACGCCCACGGGAACCACTCCCCGACGGCCTGCCCGGTACGGAGCCGGACGCGTTCGGCGTACGAGCGCGTCCCCGGCCCCGTCACCTCGGCCAGGACGCGGCCGCCGGGCGCGAGCAGGCCCAGGACGCGGCGCAGCAGCGCGGCCGGGTCGCCGCCGATGCCGATGTTGCCGTCGGCCAGCAGGACGGTCGTCCAGATCCCGGCGCCGGGCACCGCGTCGAACACGTCGCGGCGCAGCGCCGGGCCGCCCGCGGCGACGGTGAGCGCGACCGCGTACGGCGCGACGTCGATGCCGAGCGCGAGCAGGCCGCGCTCGGTCAGCGCGACGGTGAGCCGGCCGGGACCGGAGCCGACGTCCAGCGTGGGGCCGTCGCAACGGTCGAGCAGGGCGGCGTCGCCGGGCCGCGGCGCCATCCACTCCTCGACCGGCAGCGGGCGGCGGCGGCCCGCGCCGTCCTCGACCTCGACGCCGCCGCGACCCTCCAGGGCGCGCTCGTACAGGTCCCCGATCACGGCGCGGCCCCGGCGAGGACGGCGGCGGCGAAGCGGCCGTGCGGGGCCAGCGCGGCGACCTCGGCCGCGTCGGCGGCGGTGTCCACGTCGGTCAGCCGCGGCAGCGTCGCGACGTCCAGCCCGGCGGCGCGCAGCCTCGCCAGCTGGATCCGGCCGGTGTCGGGGCGCGACATCGGCACGCCGCGCAGCAGGCCGGCGTCGGGGCGGGCGAGGCCGAGCAGCCAGAACCCGCCGTCGGCCGCCGGGCCGAAGACCGCGCCGGACGTCCGCAGCGCGCGCCCGGCCCGTTCCAGGAGGGCGGGCGTGACCTGCGGGGTGTCCATGCCGATCAGCACGATCGGGCGGCCGTCGTACGCGTCGTCGAAGGCGTGCGCGAGTCGTTCGTCGAGGCCGCCGCCGTGCTGCGGGATCACCCGCAGGCCGGGCGGCAGCCAGGACCCCGGCCGCCCCCGCAGGGCCAGGGTGCGGGCGCCGGCCGGGGTGGCGGCGACGGTGGCGAGGGTGTCGGCGAGGGCCGCCTCGGCCAGGCGGGCGGCCTCCTCGGCCGTGTAGTGCGGCGTGAGGCGGGTCTTCACCCGGCCGGGGACGGGCTCCTTGGCGATCACGAGCAGGTCGGCGGTCACGGCGCGACCTCGGCGAGGACGCGGCGCATGTCGCGGACGGCCCGGACGGTGCCGCCGACCGTTCCGGTGACCTTGGAACGGCCGCGCCGGGGCCGGTACGCGACGTCCAGCTCGGTGATCCGCCAGCCGGCCGCGGCGGCCTTCAGCACCATTTCGAGGGGGTAGCCGAAGCGGCGGTCGGCCAGCTCCAGCCCGAGCAGGCCGTCCCGGCGCGCCGCCCGCATGGGGCCGAGGTCGTGCAGGACGGTACGCGCCCGCCGGTTGAGGGAGCGCGCCAGTACGGAGTTGCCGAGGCGCGCGTGCAGGGGCCAGGCGCCGCGCCCGTGCGGGCGGCGCCGCCCCAGTACGAGCGACGGCCCATCCCCTAGCGCCCCTAGCGCGCCGACCATGCGGGGCAGCTCGCCTGGATCCAGGGAGGCGTCCGCGTCCATCACGCATACGACGTCCGCTGTGGCCGCTAGCAGGCCGGCGTGGCAGGCGGCACCGAAACCGCGTTGCGGTGCGTGCACGACGTGCGCGCCATAGGCGGACGCGACCGCCGCCGAGTCATCGGTGGACGCGTTGTCCACGACGATCGGGCGGAATCCGTCGGGCATG
Source organism: Spirillospora sp. NPDC029432 (assembly GCF_040703975.1). Lineage (NCBI taxonomy): Bacteria > Bacillati > Actinomycetota > Actinomycetes > Streptosporangiales > Thermomonosporaceae > Spirillospora > Spirillospora sp. NPDC029432. The sequence continues at coordinate 158,333 of NZ_JBEZWH010000005.1, read as the reverse complement.
CGTGCCAGCACCCATGGGAGCGCCTCCTCCTCGTTGAGGCAGGGCAGGATGACGTCAACCATTCGTCCCCGCCCCCACGGCCACCCCGGCGAACCCTGCCATCCCTTCCGAGAACGGCACTTCGGCCACGAATCCGAGCTCGTCCCGCGCGCGCTTGGGGCTCGCCACGATGTGCCGTACGTCGCCCAACCGGAAGCCGCCGGTCACCTGCGGCGCAGGCCCGCCGTAGACGTCCGCCAAGGCTTCGGCCATGTCCGCGATGGAACGGGGCTCTCCGCTGGCGATGTTGTACGCGCGAAGCCCACCGGCGGCCGCGCTGGGGACGCCGGCCGTGGGGAGCGTGCCGGTGTCAGCGTGCTGCTCGGGGTCGTCGCTCGCGCCGGCCAGGTGTTCGAGGGCGAGGTGTTCGAGGGCGAGGACGTTCGCGCGCGCCACGTCGTGCACGTGCACGAAGTCGCGCCGCTGCCGCCCGTCCTCGTAGACGAGAGGCGCCTCACCCCGCTCCAAGCGCGATCTGAACAGCGCGGCCACTCCCGCGTAGGGCGTGTCCAGCGGCATCCGCGGGCCGTACACGTTGTGGTAGCGCAGTGCCGCGACCGTTCCGCCGGTCATGCGCGCCCAGGAGGCGGCGAGATGCTCCTGCGCCAGCTTCGTGTCCGCGTAGACGTTCCGCGGGTCGGGGGCCGTCCCCTCCTGGACGGCGCCGGGCTCCAGCGGCGCGCCGCACGCGGGGCAGCCGGGATCGTACCGGCCGGCCAGCAGGTCCCCCTCCGTACGGGGGCCTGGCCGCACGGCGCCGTGCGCGCGGCAGGTGTAGGCGCCCTCCCCGTACACCACCATCGAGGACGCCAGGACGAGCCGGCCGACGCGCGCCCGCGCCATCTCGGCCAGCAGCACCGCCGTGCCCTGGACGTTCGCACTCGTGTACGCGGGCAGGTCGAAGACGTCCACGCCGAGCCCGACCATCGCGGCCTGGTGGCACACCGCGTCCACGCCGCGCAGGCCGCGCGCCACCGCGGCGGCGTCCCGCACGTCCCCGGTCTCTCCGGCCTGTCCGGCCTGTCCGGTCTCTCCGGTCCCCCCGCCCGGCCTCAGGTCGAGCCCGCGCACCTCGTGGCCGGAGGCCGTCAGGGCCTCGGCGATGTGGGAGCCGATGAATCCGGCCGAACCTGTGAGCAGCACTCGCATGCGACCGAACGTAAGCGCCGGAACGCCGCCCGGCCGCGCCCTGAGGGGTTCCGTACGGACCTCGTAAGATTTGCCGATGCCCGCCGTTCCCACCGTGCCGCCGTCCCCCGTTCCCGGCCTTCCGGACGCGTCGTACGACCATGACGGCCAGCTCACCAAGCGCGAAGTGCGGGCGATCACCCTGGCCCGCCTCGCCCCAGCCCCCGGGGAGCTGCTGTGGGACGTCGGCGCGGGCGCGGGCAGCGTCGCGATCGAGTGGATGCGCGCGCACCCGGAGTGCCGCGCGGTCGCCATCGAGGACCTCCCCGAGCGCGCCGCGCGGATCACCGCGAACGCCGCCGCCCTCGGCGTCCCCGGCCTGGCCGTCGTGACCGGGACGGCACCGGCGGCGCTGGCCGGCCTGGAAGAGGCGCCGGACGCGGTCTTCGTCGGCGGCGGCCTCACCGCCCCCGGCATGATCGGCGCCTGCTGGGACGCGCTGCGCCCCGGCGGCCGGCTCGTCGCGAACACGGTCACGGTCGAGGGCGAGCGCACCCTCCTGGACGCGTACGGGCGGCTCGGCGGCGACCTGGCCCGCATCGCCGTCGACCGCGCCGCGCCGCTCGGCGGCTTCACGGCCTGGCGCCCGCAGCTCCCCGTCCTCCAGTGGGCGGCGGCCAAGCACACCTAGGGGGCGCGGCCCACGATCGTCCCGGCACGGTCGATCACGACGACGTCCACCTCGACGGGGGCGCCGCGCAGCACGTCCAGCGCGACCCCGCGCGCCCGCGCCGCGACCAGGTCACCCAGCGGCAGCCCGGCCGCGGCGCAGATCCGCAGCGCCTCCAGCGCCGTGTTCGCCGCCCGCACCCGCTCGGCCGCCTCCGGATCGGCCGCGGCGGCCAGGTCCGCCAGCAGGGCGAAGTCGACCTGGGAGCGCTTGGAGTGCAGGTCCAGATGCCCGGCCGCCAGCTTGGCGATCTTCCCGATGCCGCCCGCGATCGTCAGCCGCGGCACCGGGTGGCGCCGCACGTACTTGAGCACGGCGCCCGCGAAGTCGCCCATGTCCAGCAGCGCGTCCTCCGGGAGCCCGTGCAGCTCGGCGGCGACCCTCTCGGACGTGCTGCCGGTCGCGCCCGCGACGTGCGTGCGACCGGCGGCGCGGGCCACGTCCACGCCGCGCCGGATGCTGTCGATCCAGGCCGAGCATGAGTACGGGACGACGACGCCGGTGGTGCCGAGGATCGACAGGCCGCCGAGGATGCCGAGCCGCGGGTTCCAGGTGTGCCGGGCCAGCTCCGCGCCGCCGTCCACCGAGATCTCCACGATCGTGTCGGCGTCCCCGAGGACCTCGCGCATCATCCGGCGGGGCACCGGGTTGATCGCCGGCTCGCCGACGTCCAGCGGGAGGCCCGGCTTGGTGACCGTTCCGACGCCCGGCCCGGCGCGGAACACCACGCCCGTCCCCGGGGCGCCGTGCCGGACGGTCGCGCGGACGAGCGCGCCGTGCGTGACGTCCGGGTCGTCCCCGGCGTCCTTGACGATCCCGGCCGTCGCGGCGCCGTCCGACAGCTCCTCGACGGCGAGCGCGAACGCGGGCGTCTGCCCCTTCGGGAGGGTGATCTCGACCGGGTCGGGGAACTCGCCGGTCAGCAGCGCGCCGTACGCCGCCTTGGTCGCGGCGGTCGCGCACGCGCCGGTCGTCCACCCGTACCGAAGAGAACTCACGGCCCTACCTTGCACCCACCGCGCGTGCCGCCGGCGACCGGCCTACGCTGCTGCCGTGCGCGTCCTCCTGCTCAGCGGCACCGCCGAGGGGCGGCGGCTGGCCGGTGCGCTGGCCGGGCGGCCCGGGTTCGAGGTCGTCAGCTCGCTCGCCGGCCGCGTCGCGTCCCCGGCGGACCGCGCCGGCACGACCCGGATCGGCGGCTTCGGCGGGGCGGACGGGCTCGCCGGGTGGCTGGCGGCGGAGCGGATCGGCGCGGTGGTCGACGCCACCCACCCGTTCGCCGCGCGGATCACCGGGTCGGCGGTGACCGCCGCGCGGCGGGCGGGCGTGCCGCTGCTGCTGCTCAGGCGCCCCGGCTGGTCGGAGGGCCCCGGGGACGACTGGCGCCGCGTCCCCTCGCTGGAGGCGGCCGCCGGCGCCCTCCCCGGTCAGCGGATCTTCCTGACGATCGGGCGCCAGGACCTCGCGGCGTTCGCCCGGGACGGCCGCCGCTGGTTCCTGGTCCGCGCGGTCGATCCGCCGGAGCCGCCGCTGCCGCCGCGCGGGCGGGTGGTGCTGGGGCGCGGGCCGTTCACCGTGGCGGACGAGACCGCGCTGATGCGCGAGCACGCGATCGACGCCCTCGTCACCAAGGACAGCGGCGGTACGGCGACGGCGGCCAAGCTCGCAGCGGCACGCGTCCTGGGCCTGCCGGTGGTGATGGTGGACCGGCCTCCCGCGCCGGCCGGCGTACCGGCCGTGGCCACCGTGGACGCGGCGCTCTCCTGGCTCGGAACGATCCATACATAACGCCCTTTTCACAGCAATACGGATACGCCCGAATGGCCTAGCGAAACGGCCGCGGAATGTGTATGACTTACGTCACGCTCCCACCCTCTCCATCTCGCACTCCTCTCCACGGAAACGAGGACGGCCGTGAGCGGACCTCATCAGGCCACCGGGCACTTCGGCCGGCCCGGCCGGGGGAAGGCGGCGGTGCTCGTGCCGCTCGCGGGCGCGATCGTGCTCACCGTCCTGCTGGGGATCGGCGTGTACGCGTTCGCGTCCGCCGGCGCCACCTGCTCGGGCGACAAGGTGATCACGCTGGACGTGGCCGTGGCGCCGGGCGTCGAGCCCGCGGTGAGCGGAGCGGCCAGGCGGTTCAACGCCGACCGCAACCCGGTGGGCCTCGGCACCGCCGCCGCCAGCCCCAGGGCCGGGGGACTGCAGCAGCGGATCGGGCGGGGCGGCGCGCGGTGCGCCAAGGCCGTGGTGCGCAAGGCCGACCCGGCCGCGATGGCGGCGCTGCTGGGCGGGCAGAGCGCGGGCCCGGCCGACCGCGTGCCGGACGTCTGGATCCCCGACTCCTCGTCCTGGATCGCGATGGCGGGCCGCGGCCGGCAACCCGTCAGGATCGAGACGACCCGCACCTCGGTCGCGCGCAGCCCGATCGTGGTCGCGCTGCCCCGCACCCTGGCCGTCGCGCTCAGGGAACGCGGCATCACCGCCGCGCCGTCCTGGGACAACCTCCTCCAGGCCGCCGGCGGTACGGCGGGCGGCGCGGTGACCAAGAACCAGATGATCCCGCCCGGCACGGTACGGCTGCTGACACCCGACCCGGCCCGCGACGCCACCGGGATGAACGCGCTGATCGTCACCAACATCCTGCTGGCGAACGACCCGAACAAGGAGTCCATCTTCACCGGGATCGTCCGCACCGTGCGGGAGAGCGTCCAGCCGACCGTGCAGGCCCAGTTCGCGCGGTTCCGGCCGCAGAGGTCGGGCAAGCGGCCGATCGCGCTGGCCTCCGAGCAGGCGGTGTGGGCGTTCAACCGCACCGGCCCGGCCGAGCCGGCGGTGGCGCTGTACCCGCAGGAGGGCTCGCTCTCCCTGGACCACCCCGTCGCCATCACGACCACCGACGCGGCCCGGCGGAGCGCGGCGCGGCTGCTGGAGACGGCGCTCGCCGCCGAGGAGACCCGCACCGCCGTGCGCGGGCTGGGGTTCCGCACGCCGGACGGGAAGGCGCCGGACACGTTCGGCACGGCGACCGGCACCAGCCCGCAGCGCCCGCGCGAGCTGCCCGCGCCCAAGCCCGCCGCCGTACGGGACGTCATGCAGGCGTGGTCGCGGCTGTCGCTCGGCATCCGGATGCTCACCCTGGTCGACATCTCCGGCACCATGGCCGAGCCGATCGCGCCCGGCACGACCCGGTTGCAGGCGACCGCGCGGACCGCGCAGGGCGGGCTCAGCATGATGGCCAACGACACCGAGCTGGGCGTGTGGGAGTTCTCCACCAAGCTCCGCGGCGGCGAGGACTGGCGGGAGCTGGTCCCGGTCGGCCCGCTCGGTGAACGGATCGGCTCCGCGACGCGCCGGCAGCTCGTCCTGTCCACGCTCGGCTCGCTGAAGCCGAAGGTCACCGGCGACACCGGGCTGTACGAGACGCTGACCGCCGCGTACCGGGAGATGACCCGCACCTACAAGCCGGAGTTCGGCAACACCGTCCTGCTCTTCACCGACGGCAAGGGCAACGACGACCCGGGCGGCCCGTCGCTGCGCGAGACGCTGGCGGAGCTGCGCGAGATCGGCGACCCGCGGCGCCCGGTGCAGGTGATCATGATCGGGGTGGGCCGGAACGTGGACACCCGCGAGCTGCGGCGGATCGCCGAGGTCACCCCCGGCGGCGTGTACGTCGCCGAGAGCCCCGACCAGATCGTCAAGATCTTCCTGCGGGCGCTGTCGAACCGCATCGGCGGCTGACCCTTCTCCTGGTGATCTTCCCATCGCTCGCCGTAACGGGCGATTACACCGATGTGCGCGCGCCCGGGGCGCTTCACCATTGCCGACGTCGATACCCGCGGAGGCGGCGCCGCACCCCCGACGATCCGGCGGCCGCCGCCTTCCCATCCCGAACAGGAGTGCGTCGGCATGCAGTCCCGCAGCATCACCCCCGACGAAGCACCGTCCCTCAGAACGGGCATGTACGCCCGCCGCCGCGGCGGCCGGATCGCGGCCAAGGCGGCCCTCGCCCTCGCCTTGGCCGGCGGCACCCTGGCCGCCGTCCCGGCCACCGCGCAGGCCGCGCCCGCCGCCCCGGCGGTGCGCGCCGCCAACCCGTACGAGCGCGGCCCGGCCCCGACCGAGGCCAGCATCGAGGCCGCGCGCGGACCGTTCGCGACCTCCCAGACGAGCGTCTCCTCGCTGAGCGTCACCGGCTTCGGCGGCGGAACGATCTACTACCCGACCAGCACCAGCGAGGGCACGTTCGGCGCGGTCGCGGTCGCGCCGGGCTTCACCGCCGACCAGTCGAGCATGTCCTGGTACGGTCCACGGCTGGCCTCGCAGGGCTTCGTGGTCTTCACGATCGACACCAACAGCCGGTACGACCAGCCCGCCAGCCGCGGCGACCAGCTGGCCGCCGCGCTCGACTACCTGACCCAGCGCAGCTCGGTGCGCAGCCGGATCGACGCGACCCGGCTCGGCGTGATGGGCCACTCGATGGGCGGCGGCGGCTCGCTGGAGGTCTCCAACGACCGGCCGAACCTCCAGGCCTCGATCCCGCTCACCCCGTGGAACCTGACCAAGAACTGGTCCCGGATCCAGGTCCCGACCATGATCATCGGCGCCCAGAACGACTCGGTCGCGTCGGTGACCTCGCACTCCGAGCCGTTCTACAACAGCATCCCGGCGAGCGCGGAGAAGGCGTACCTGGAGCTGGCCGGCGCCAGCCACTTCGCGCCCAACACCTCCAACACCACGATCGCGAAGTACAGCATCTCGTGGCTCAAGCGCTTCATCGACAACGACACCCGCTACGAGCAGTTCATCTGCCCGCCGCCCAGCGGTGAGCGGGAGATCTCCGAGTACCGCAACACCTGCCCCAGCTCGTAACTCCGGAGCACGGAACGATCCGATGGCGGCCGCGCGACGCGCGGCCGCCATCGGCGCTTCCCCTCCCGGGAAGACGCGAGACCGCCCCGCCCTGAGGGCGGGGCGGTCGCCGGATTCCGGGGGCGGCCCGGGTCAGCCGTCGAGGCCGGAGCCCGGGGTGCTGTCCAGCAGCCGGACGGCGCTCAGCGCCAGCACGACCTCGGTCAGGTCGTTCGGCCGGGCGAGCTGCCGGCCGGTGAGCTGCTCGATCCGCCGCAGCCGGTTGAGCACCGTGTTGTGGTGGCAGTACAGCTTCGCGGCGGCGCGGGCGGCCGAGCCGTCGCACGCCAGCCAGGTGGTGAGCGTCGACAGCAGGACGTCGCGGTACGCGGGGTCGATCTCGTACAGCGGGCCGAGCACGGTACGCCCCAGCCGGCCGGCGAGCCGGGGCTGGGAGACCACCAGCGCGCTCGGCAGCCGGCGGTCGAGCAGCGCGATCTCGGGCTCGGCGGACCAGCAGGTGCGCAGCGCCAGCTCGGCCAGCCAGCGCGCGGTGCCCAGCTCGGCCAGCGTGAACACGATCGGGCTGACGCCGGCGTGCGCGCGCACGTGCGGGCGCAGCGTCTCGATCAGCTCGTCCAGGCTCGCGCCGCCCAGCGCCACGAGGGCGACCTGGGTGTCGGCGCGCATCCGCCAGATGAAGCGGATCGCGCCGGCGGATGAGGACACTGAGGACGCTGAGGACACTGAAGACGCTGAGGACACTGAAGACGCCGAGGACGCTGAAGACGCCGCCCCCGACGCCGGCGCCGGGCCGTCGCCGAGCGGGCCGGCCGCGCCGCCGGGCCGGTCGGGCATCTCGGACTGGCCGAGCACCACGACCGCGTACCGGCCCTGCTCGGGCAGCCCGAGCACCTCGTTGGCGGTGGCCAGCAGGCCACCGTCGACGCCGTGCCCTTCGAGCAGCGCGTCCACGACCGCCTGCACCCGCTCCTCGCTGCGGCGCAGCAGGTCGTACTCGGTGCGGTGGTACGCGGCCGCGGCCGTGCTGGACTGCTCGTCGATGGTGTACCAGGTCCGGGTCGCGTGCCGGACGAGCGTCGGCACGTGCGCGGGCTCGTCCTGGGCGACCGCCTCCACGACGGCCTCCCAGAACACCATGCCCGCCAGCCGGTACGAGCGCAGCAGCTGGTCGAGGGGCTGGCCCTGCTCGGCGCGGCGCCGGCCGAGCCGTTCGGCCCACTCCAGGTCGGTGCGGCCGCGTTCGGGGTCCAGGATGGCCTCCATGCCGTGGCCGAGCCCGACATGGCACACCTGCCACAGGTCGTCGCGCAGGCCGGACGGGCGCTCCCAGTCCTCGCCGCGCAGGATCTCGGCCACCAGCCGGTCGGCCAGGTCGGGGAGCCGGTCGGACAGCCGCGCGACCGCCTTGCGCAGGATCGCGGCTCCGGACCGGTCCGGCGACGACGTCGTGATCGCCACACGTACCTCCTCCCCTCGGGGTGGCGCCATGGTGCCATCGGGGTGCGGCGCCTGGCCAGACGCGTTCCGCTCACAACGCGCGGATTGTGGTGCCTCACAATCCGCGGGGCCGCCCGTTGCGTCGCCTCCCTCAATTAGAACGTCGCTCTAGACCGGCCTTCCGGCCGCGTGCTGATGTTTGGCTCCCCCGACTGCCCAGAGGGGCCAAAGGAGGCAAAAGGTGCGCGTTCAGCGACGCGGGCGCGGAAGGGCTCTCGCATGAGCCCCCCGGCACTGACCGTGACCGATCTGACGGTCGACTACGGCCCGGTGCGGGCCCTGCGCGAGGTCTCCCTCACGGTGCCCGAGGCCGGCTTCGCCGCCGTCCTCGGCAGCAACGGGGCCGGCAAGTCCACGCTGCTGCGCGCCGTCTCCGGCGTGCTCCCCTACCACGGCGGGACGGTGCGCTCCGGCGCGGTCACCGCGGGCGGCACGGCCCTGCACGGCCGCCGCGCGGACCAGATCGTCCGGCAGGGCGTCGTCCAGGTCCCCGAGGGCCGCGAGGTCTTCGCCCGGATGTCGGTCGCCGACAACCTGCGCGCGGGCGCGCTCGGCGCCCGCGACCGCAAGTCCGTGGCCGCCGCCCGCGAGCGGGTGCTGCGGCTGTTCCCCGTACTGGCCGAGCGCGAGAAGCAGCGCGCCGGGCTGCTGTCCGGCGGCGAGCAGCAGATGCTCGCGATCGGCCGCGCGCTGATGGCCGAGCCGCGCCTGCTGCTCCTGGACGAGCCGTCGCTCGGCCTCGCCCCCATCATGATCGGCCGGATCGCCGAGACGATCCGCGCGATCAACGGCGAGGGCATCGCGGTACTGCTCATCGAGCAGAACGCGACGCTCGCGCTCCAGCTGGCCTCGTACGCCTACGTGCTGGAGGTCGGCGCGATCGCGCTGGAGGGCCCGGCCGCCGAGCTGGCCGCGTCCGCCGAGATCAGGGACCGCTACCTGGGCGTCTCGCAGGAGGCCACCGAGGAGGAGATCGCGGCGGCCGGACCGTCGCGCACCCTCGCGAGGTGGTCCGGATGAACGACGTCGTACAGTCGGATCCCCGGTCCAACGGGCAGGGCGCCGGCGAGGCCGCCGCGCCGCCCGTCCCGGAGCTCGCCGTGAACGGGCTCACCGTCCGGTTCGCGGGGCTGACCGCGCTCGACTCGGTGGACTTCACCGTCGCGCCCGGCAGCCTGCACGCGTTGATCGGTCCCAACGGGGCGGGCAAGTCCACCTGCTTCAACGTGCTGTCGGGCGTGTACCGGGCCACAACGGGCAGCGTCCGGCTCGGTGACGCCGAGCTGACCGCGCTCAGCCCGCACAAGATCGCCGCCCTCGGCGTCGCCCGCACGTTCCAGAACATCGCGCTGTCCCCGCGGCTCAGCACCGCCGACAACCTCATGCTCGGCCGGCACCGGCTCACCCGCACCGGCTTCGTGTCGGCCGGCCTGCGGCTGCCCGCCGGGCGCCGCGAGGAGCGCCGGCACCGCGAGCGGGTCCGGGAGATCGCCGAGTTCGTCGGGATCGAGGCGTACCTGGCCACCCCGGCGGGCCTGCTCCCGTACGGCGTGCAGAAGCGGGTCGAGCTGGCCCGCGCGCTGTGCCTGGAGCCCCGGCTGCTGCTCCTGGACGAGCCCGTCGCCGGGATGAACGGCGGCGAGCGGCGCCAGATGGCCGCGCTGCTCCGCCAGGTCAGGACCGGCCTCGGGCTGTCGATCCTGCTGGTCGAGCACGACATGGACATGGTCGCGCGGCTGGCCGACGAGGTCACCGTCCTCGACTTCGGCAAGCGCATCGCCACCGGCCCGCCCGCCGCGATCCAGCGCGACCCCGAGGTGATCCGCGCCTACCTCGGCACGAGCGCCGACGACCAGCCCACCCCGGCCGCGGCCGACATCGACGAAGGGAGGACCAGCACATGACCGCGTTCGCAGAGGTCCTGGTGAACGGGCTGTCCAGCGGGGCGGTCTACGCGCTCATCGCGCTCGGCTTCGTGATCATCTTCAAGGCCACCGAGGTCATCAACTTCGCGCACCCGTCGCTGCTGCTGGCCGGCGGCTACGTGATCGCCGAGGTGCACGACGACATCGGCTTCCCGGCCGCGGTGCTGGCCGGGATCGCCACCACCGCCGTGCTGGCCGCGCTCGTGGAGGTGCTCGTCCTCCGCCGGCTCAAGGCGAGCGCGGCGGGCGGGCACTCCACGCTCAGCATCGTCACGATCGGCGTCGACATCATCCTCACCGTCGAGCTGACCCGCCGGATCGGCACCAAGGTGATGCCGCTCGGCGACCCGTGGGGCAGCCGGGTGGTGGAGATCGGCGGCGTCACGATCGCGCAGACCCGCATCGCGGCGATCCTCGTCGCCGTCATCGCGATCACCGCGTTCCTGCTGGCGTTCAAGTACACCTCGTGGGGCGTGGCGATGCGCGCCACCGCCGAGCGGCGCGAGACCGCGGCGCTGATGGGCGTGCGGCTCGGCCGGGTCTCGGCGGGCGCGTGGGCGGTGGCCGGGGCGTTCGCCGCCCTCGCCGCGCTGTTCCTGTGCGTGTTCCCGACGCCGGGGCTGGACCGCACGACGTCGTTCGCCGCGCTGAAGGCGCTGCCCGCCGCCGTCATCGGCGGGGTCGACTCCACCACCGGCGCCCTGGTCGGCGGGCTGCTGATCGGGATCACCGAGTCGGCGGTGGTCGGCTACCAGAACGACTTCGCCATCCTCGGCGGCGGCTTCGCCGAGGTCGCCCCGTACCTGCTGATGACCGTGGTGCTGCTGGCCCGGCCGGCGGGGCTGTTCGGAACGCGGGAGGCCGCCCGTGTCTAGCACCCAGGTCTCCGGCAAGCGGGGACTCGGCCGCGTCCGGCCGCCCGCCGTGCTGCTCGGCGCCGGTCTCGCCGGGCTGCTCGTCCTGCCGTTCTACGCGGGCTCGTTCTGGCTCCAGGCCGGGCTGTTCGCGATGTCGGCCGCCGTCGGCGCGATCGGCCTGAACGTGCTGACCGGCGCGGCCGGGCAGCTGTCGATCGGGCACGCGTTCTTCCTCGCGATCGGCGCGTACTCCTACGTCTGGCTGGCCGCCGAGCCCGAGACGGTGTCCGGCCACCACCTGACCGGCATGGGCCTGCCCACCGCGCTCGCCGCGCTGGTCGCCGTCGCGGTCGCCGGGATCGCCGGCGGGCTGTGCGCGCCGCTGGCCGGGCGGCTCAAGGGCGCCTCGCTCGGCGTCGCCACGCTCGCGCTGGTCTTCATCGGCCAGCACGTGCTGTTCCGCGCCGAGCCGGTCACCGGCGGCGTGAACGGGCGGACGGTGCCGCCGCTGGAGCTGTTCGGCCTCCGGTTCACCGACACGCCCGAGCAGCTGCTGATCCTCGGCATCCCGTTCGGCGGCCTGGAGAAGCTCTGGTACCTGGGCCTGGCGGTGCTCGTCGCGGCCGCCTGGTTCGCCCGCGGCGTGCTGCGCTCGCGGCCCGGCCGCGCGCTCAACACCCTCCGCGACCACGAGATCGCGGCCGGCGCGCTGGGCGTGCCGGTCGGCCGCTACCGGGCCGGCGCGTTCGTGCTGTCGTCCATGTACGCGGGGCTGGCCGGGGTGCTGCTCGCCCTGGTCTTCCAGCGCACCGTGCCCGACTACTTCGGGCTCGCGCTCGCGCTGGACTACCTCGCGATGATCGTCATCGGCGGGCTGGGGTCGGTCGGCGGCGCCGTGCTCGGCGCGGTGTTCGTCTCCATCCTGCCCCCGCTGCTGACCCGCTACGGCGGCAGCCTGCCGATGGTCGCCGAGCCGGGCGCCGCGTCCGGCCTGGCGCCCGCCGAGGCGGCCCGGCTGGTGTACGGCGCCGTGTTCGTCGCCGTACTGCTGTTCCTGCCCCGCGGCCTGCTCGGCCTGTTCCACCGCTCCCACCGTGCCCGTACCCGCCGTTCCGCCGCCGCGCCCGGGCGCGGCGGCCCCAAGAGCCCCGCCATCGTTCAGGAACCTGAGGAGCAAAAGGCATGAACGCACCGATGTACCGGCGGCGGGTCACCGCCGTCGCCGCCGCGGCCCTGTCCCTGACCGTCGCCGCCGGCGCCGCCGGCTGCAGCGGCAAGTCCACCGGCGGCGGCGACTCCGGCGGCGTGAAGACCGGCCCCGGCGTCACCAAGGACAAGATCACCGTGGCCGCGCTGACCGACATGACCGGGCCGTACGCCGCGCTCGGCAAGGGCGTCACCCAGGCCCAGAAGCTCTACTACGACCAGCTGAACGCGGCCGGCGGCGTCTGCGGCCGCAAGGTCGAGCTGGTCGTCCGCGACCACGGCTACGACGTCCAGAAGGCGCTGGCCGCCTACAGCGAGGTCGGCCCGCGCTCGGCCGCGATCCCGCAGGTCATCGGCTCGCCGGTGACGATGGCGCTGAAGCAGCGGCTGGAGAACGACCACATGCTGACCATCCCGCAGGCGTGGTCGCACACCCTGCTCGGCAGCAAGTACATCCAGCTGTCCGGCACCACCTACGACATCGACATCCTCAACGGCGTCGACTACCTGACCCGGACCCAGGGGCTGAAGAAGGGCGACAAGGTCGGCCACCTGTTCCTGGAGGGCGACTACGGCCAGAGCGCGCTCGCGGGCGCCAAGTTCGCCGCCGGCAAGCTCGGGCTCAGCCTCGTCGAGCAGCAGGTCAAGGCCACCGACGCCGACATGACCGCGCAGGTCGGCGCGTTCAAGAAGGCCGGCGTCAAGGCGATCCTGGTCAGCGTCAGCCCCAAGCAGGCCGCCTCCCTGGTCGGCGTGGCCGCGGCCGCCAAGCTGGACGTGCCGTTCGCGGCGAGCAACTCCGCGTACGCCCAGCAGCTGCTCGCCACGCCGGTCGCCCCGGCGCTGCAGAAGGACTACTACGTCATCACGGCCGCGCCGCCGTTCAGCGCCGACACCCCGGCGATGAAGAAGCTCGCGGGCGAGTACCAGATGGCGTACAAGGGCCAGCCGCTCGACTCCTCGGTCTACTCCGGCTACACCACCGCCGCCATCGTCGGCGAGGCGCTCAAGAAGGCCTGCGCGGACAAGGACCTGAGCCGGGACGGCATCGTGAACGCGCACCGCTCCAGCAAGGCGTTCGAGCTGGGCTTCGGCGGCGCGCCGATGGACTTCAGCCAGTGGACCAAGCCCGCCGCCCGGGCCAGCTACGTCGTCAAGCCCGACAAGGGCTCGGTCGGCGGCACCAAGCTGGTGGAGGAGGCCAAGGAGTCCGAGCTGGTCAAGGGATACTCCGCCCCGGCCGGCGGCTGACCCGATGACCTGGCTCAACGGCCTCACGGCCCTGGTGACCGGCGCCGCCCGGGGGATCGGCGCGGCGGCCGCGCTGCGGCTGGCCGCCGACGGGGCGTCGGTCGCCGTGCTGGATCTCGACGAGGGCGGCTGCGCCGCGACGGCCGCCCTCGTCGAGAGCCGGGGCGGCCGCGCCGTCCCGGTGACGGCCGACGTCACCGACGCGGGCCAGGTCGGCAAGGCGGTGGCCGCGGTGGTGGACGAGTTCGGCGCGCTGGAGATCCTGGTCAACAACGCCGGGATCACCCGGGACAACCTGCTGCAGAAGATGACGGAGAGCGACTGGGAGGACGTCATGGCCGTGCACCTGCGCGGCATGTTCCTCACCGCGCGGGCCGTCCAGCGGCACATGTCCGAGCAGCGCTACGGCAAGATCGTCAACCTGTCCGCCGCCACCGCGCTGGGCAACCGGGGACAGGCCAACTACGCGGCGGCCAGCGCCGGCGTGCAGGGCCTGACCCGGAGCCTGGCGATCGAGCTCGGCCCGTTCGGCATCAACGTCAACGCCGTCGCGCCGGGCTTCATCGCCACCGAGCTGACCGCCCGTTCGGCGCGCCGGCTCGGCGTCCCCCACGAGCACCTCCAGGAACGGGTCGCCGAGGGGACGCCGCTGCAGCGCGTGGGGCGTCCCGAGGACGTCGCCGCGGCCATCGCGTTCCTCGCCAGCGACCAGGCGTCGTTCATCACCGGCCAGACCATCTACCTCGACGGCGGCCTCCGCCTGTGATACGGCGGGGCCACCGGCTCGGCATCCATCCCATCACTCGGGGGCCCCGGGGAGACCCGGGGGTTCGTGCGCCCGCTCGACGCGAACGGAGAGTGTGACGTGGTTACCGGCGTTCCGACCATTCCGACGGCTCTGACCCGCCCCGTGCCCGCGCTCGGCACCGCCGGCCTTTCCGAGGCTCCCCCCGGCGGTGCCGCCCCGGCCGTCCTGTACGGCCGGGACCGCGAGCTGGCCGTACTGGCCGAAGTCCTCGACGCCGCCCGCACCGGCCGCGGCGGCGCGCTCGCCGTCGTCGGCGGCCTCGGCATGGGCAAGAGCGCCCTGCTGGCGGCCGCCGCCGGACGGTCGGGCGAGGGCTTCCGCGTCCTGCGGGTGCGCGGCGTCCGGCAGGAGGGCTCCGTCCCGTACGCGGGGCTGCACCGCCTCCTGCGCCCGCTCGCGAACGTGATCGAACGGCTGCCGCGCCACCACGCGGCGGCGCTCGCGCCCGTCACCGGCGGCGGCACCGAGACGGCGCCGTTCGCCTTGTACGCGGCGGTCTGCTCGCTGCTGTCGGAGGCCGCCGCGGAACGTCCCGTCCTGTGCTGGATCGACGACGCGCACCGGCTGGACCGGGTGTCGCTGGAGGCGCTGGCGTTCGCGGCGCGGCGGATCCCGGACGTCCCGGTCGCGATGCTGTTCGCCACCCGCAAGGGGCATCCGGCGTCCGCCGTCCGCGGCTGCCTGGCCGACCTCCCGCGGCTCGCGCTCGGGCCGCTGGACGAGGCGGACGCCGTCCGCGTGCTGGAGAGCCTGGCCCGCGGCAACGTCGACGAGGAGCTGGCCACCGAGGTGGTGGAGCTGGCCGGCGGCAACCCGCTGGCGCTCGCCGAGTTCGCCGCCGCGTTCACCCCCGACCAGCTGGCCGGGAACGCGCCGCCGCCGCGCGCGCTGCCCGCCCGCAGCGTCCTGCGCGCCCACTACCGCCGCCGCTACCTGCGGCTGACGTCCGGGGCGCGCCGGCTGGTGCTGCTGGCCGCCGCCGACGACCGGCTGGACGTCGGCACCCTCGCCCGCGCCGCGTCCGAGGACGGCATCGATCTGCGCGAGCTGGAATGGGCCCGCGCCTCCGGGCTGATCCGGATCGACGGGGACCGGCTGGAGATGCCCGCCCCGCCGGCGCGGTCGAGCCTGTACGCCGACGCGTCACCGGCCGAGCGGCGCGCCGTGCACGAGCTGCTCGCCCGCGTCCTGGACCGCGGCTGGCACGCGCCGCGCCGCTGCTGGCACCGCGCCGCGCTCGCCGACGGGCCGGACGAGGCGCTCGCCGCCGACCTCGCGGAGTCGGCGGAGTCCCTCCAGAGCGTCAGCCGGCACGCCGAGGCCGCCCGGTCGTGGCAGCGGTCCGCCGAACTCACCGCCGACCCCGAGACGCGCGCCGACCGGTACATCGCCGCCGCCTCGGCGTCCTGGAAGGCGGGCCGGATGCGGCGCGCCCGCGCGATGCTGCGGCAGGTCCGCCCCTGCACGTCCGACCCGGGCAGGCTCGGCCGCGCCGCGCTGCTCCAGGGCGAGATCGAGATGGTCGACGGGCTGCCCGTGATGGCGCTGTGGATCCTCCAGGAGGCCGCCGGCCACCTCGCGGACGTCGACCCGCCGCAGGCCCTCACCGCGCTGCTCCAGGCGTCCGCCGCCGCCGACACCACCGGCGACCGGCACTGCCACCGCGACCTCGTCCAGCGGGCGATCGCGCTCGCCGAGCGGTCCTCGCCGTCCGCGTCGCCGATCGTGGAGTTCGTCCACTGCTACTTCGCGGGAATGCGCGCGGCCGCGCTCCGCGAACCCGACGAGGCGTACCGGCGGCTGCGCCGCGTCCTGGAACTCGCCGACGAGGTCGCCGACGGCTCGGTCAAGTCCTGGGCCGCCACCGCCGCGATGGTGCTCGGCGACGACCGGCGCGCCCGCGACCTGGCCGCCCGCGCCGTCGCCGGCACCCGCGACCGGGAGGGCGCCGTCATGGAGCCCCGCGCGCTCGGCGTCCTCGCCCACTGCGAGGTCCTCCTCGGCCGCTACCCCGCCGCCGAGTCCACCGCCCGCGAAGGGCTGCGGCTGGCGCGCGCCGCCGGGCAGCGCAACCAGGTGATCGAGCAGCGCGCCCTGCTGGCGCTGCTGGCCGCGTTCCGCGGCGACCGGGACACCGCGCTCGGCCACCTGGACGGCCTCGCCGAAGAGGGCGGGCAGCGCGAGCTGGTCCGCGCCACCTCCCTCGAGACCTGGGCGATGGCCTGCCTCGACCTCGCCGACGACCGCCCCGCCGACGCCGCCGCGCGGCTGCGCCACCCCGTCGGCTCCGCCAGCGGCCACCCGATGCTGCGCCTCCTGGCCATCCCCCACTTCGTCGAAGCCGCCGTACGCGCCGGGCGCCCCGACGACGCGCGGCGCGCGTTCGCGGCCTTCGAACGCTGGGCGAGCCTGGCCCGCGGCCCCGGCCGCCCCGCCCTCGCCGAACGCTGCCGCGCGCTGCTCGCCGAGGACGACGAGGCCGCCGCCGAGCACTTCGAGGCCGCGCTGCGCCGGCACGAGGACGGCGACTCCCCGCTGGAGATGGCCCGCACCGCCCTCCTGTACGGCCACCGCCTCCGCCGCGGCCGCCGCCCCCGCGACGCCCGTCCCCACCTCCGCAACGCCGCGCAGATCTTCCAGCGCTCCGGCGCCGCCACCTGGGCCGCCCGCGCCCGCGCCGAACTCCGCGCCGCCGGCGAGACCCTGGACGACCCCGGCCGCCCCGAGGAGTCCGGCCCGCTCGCCGAACTCACCGCCCAGCAACTCCAGATCGCCCGCCTCGTCGCCGGCGGCGCCACCAACCGCGAGATCGCCGCCCAGCTCGTCATCAGCCCGAGAACCGTCGACGGCCACCTCCGCAACATCTTCGCCCGCCTCGGAATCCGCTCCCGAATCGAACTAGCGCACTTGTTCATTGCATAGCCCTTGGCAATCAAGACCACATCGGCCGGCCTGCTGAGGTGGTGCGAACCTCAAGCGTTGCGATCGCGTCCGAAGGCAGATGCGAGCGCGAGCGAGCATCTGATCGTCGAGCGAGCCCCTGGGCGAGTCGAGACGATGCAGCGATCGCCGCAGTGCCCGCCGAAGGAGGGCGCCCAGCGCCCGACGCCAAGGGCAATGCAGGAAGCTAGAGTCCCGATCATGGGGCGGGTCGGGCTGGAGATCATGGAGCTCTGCCGGGAGCGGTTCGGGGTCGCGCCGCGTGCTTTCGGGCGGCGGGACGTTCGGCGGCTGGGGGCTCCGCTCTGGTTGCGGGCCGCCCGGGACGATCCGCTGCACGAGATCCTGCGCAGCCAGGAGATGCTGCTCGCCTCGGGGCGGGTCGTGTGGGGGTGCGTCGTGCAGGCGGACGCCTCGCTGTTCCGGCCGGGGCGCGGGGACCGGGCGGCGCTGGTGATCTACAGTCCGGACCCGGCGTTCGACGAGATGCCCGAGGAGCTGCAGGAGGTCGCGTCGCGGCTGTTCGCGCTCAAGCGGCCGCCGGAGCCGGCCGATCCGGGGCTGCGGGAGTTCGCGCGGCTGCTGAACGGCTCCGGCACGGCCGCGCGGCCGTCGCGGGCGCCGGTGCCGCGGCCGCTGGTCGGGAGCCTTCCGGTGTACGCGACGACCGTGCTGGTCGGGCGGCGGCACGTGCCGGGGCGCTTCCTGGCCGCCGGGACGTTCCCGCTGATCGTCCACCCGGACACCGAGAGCACGATGATCCTGCCGGGGCGGTTCTGGCCGCCCGCGCTCCTGGCGCTCTGGGAGCGGGCGGCGGCCGGGGGTTGAGGATCCTCCACCGGTCCGGATCCGCTCATCGCGCGGACAGCGGCCGGTGAGCGAACGGATCTCGGATGTTTACCGTTCCACACCGCCTGGACGGCAGGCCACGGGTACCGTGGTTTCCGCCACCGGAGCCATGCCCCGTCACCCGCCACGGGAGCCCGCACCGGCGGTACCGGCTACTCGCTTCCCAAAAGATCAGTTGCACGATGCGTTGCCTCATCACTCCCTGTACATGAATGATGACGGTGCGCGCTTCCGATCTCTCAGAGTGGTGATCCTGTGACGTTGGGCAAGACACGTGCGGACATGGACGCGCCGTCATGACGGCCGCCATGGAACGGCTCGGCGATCAGCTGCTGCTGACCGGCGACCGCATGGAAGGGCGTGCGGCTCGCCGCGCCGTCAGGGAGCGCGCCGCCAAGGTCGTCGGCGACGGCGACGTCCTGGACGACATCGAGCTGATGACCTCCGAGGCCATCGCCAACGCGCTGCTGCACGGCTCGGGGCCGATCAGCGTCACGGTGGTGACGGACGGCCGCCGGGTGCGGGTCGAGGTCCGCGACGGCGGTCCCGCCGCGCGGTGCGATCCCGCCCGGCGCGGCATCGACCACGGCCGCGGGCTGAACGTGATCGACTCGCTGGCGGCGGAGTGGGCGCTGGAGCGGTCCTGCGGCGAGACCCGGCTGTGGTTCGTCGTGGACCGCCCCGGCGCGGCGCCGCCGGGGCACGGGCCGCCGTGACGGGTCAGGCGGGGTCCCCCTGCCCTTCGGGGGCGAGCGAGCCGCGCACCACCTTGCCGGTGGCGTTGCGCGGCAGCTCGCGGACGAAGTGCACGTCCCGCGGCACCGCGAAGCGGGCGAGCCGGGCGCGCACGTGCTCGCGCACCGCGTCCGCGTCGAGCGCCGCCCCGGGCCGCGGCACGACGTACGCGACCAGCCGCTGCCCGAAGTCCTCGTCGGGCGCCCCGACCACCGCGACCTCGCGCACCTGCGGCAGCCGGGCCAGCACCTCCTCGACCGCGCTCGGGAACACGTTCTCGCCACCGGAGACGATCATGTCGTCGTCCCGGCCGCGCACCGTCAGCCGGCCGTGCTCGTCCAGCGCGCCGAGATCGCCGAGGCTCATCAGGCCGTCCCGCATCTCCTTGGTGCCGCCGCCGGTGTAGCCCGCGAACAGCAGCTCGTTGGCGGCGAAGATGCGGCCCGTGGCGCCGGGCGGCACCGGCTCGCCGCGCTCGTCCAGGATCGCGACCCGCGTCCCGGGCGGCGGCGTGCCCGCCGTCCCGGGGCTGGCCCGCAGGTCGGCGGGGGTGGCGATGGTGACCCAGCTGGCCTCGGTCGAGCCGTACAGGTTGTAGAGGACGTCGCCGAACGCGTCCATGTACGCGGTCGCCAGCTCGCCCGGCAGCGCCGACCCGCTGACGGCCGTGATCCGCAGCGCCGAGGTGTCGTGCGCGGCCCGCGCCTCCGGCGGGAGCTCCAGGATCCGCTGGAGCATCACCGGGACCGCGACCAGCGCCGTCGCGCCGGTGGACGCGGCCGTCCGCAGCGTGGACTCGGGGTCGAAGCGGCGCCGCAGGACGACCGTCGCGCGCAGCGAGATCGCCGTCTGGAGCATCGCGTACCCCCAGGTGTGGAACAGCGGCGCCTCGATGAGCATCCGCTCGTGCACCCGGTACGGGATCCGCGACAGGATCGACGCCAGCGGCGTCATGCCGGGGCGGGAGTGCCGGTCGGCGCCCTTGGGCGGGCCGGTCGTCCCGGAGCTGAGCATGATCGTACGGCCGGGCCGCGGGGGCGGCGCGATCGCGCCGGCGGGCGCCGCGCCGATCAGTTCGTCCAGGCCGCGGCCGGGGCCGTGCGCCGTGAACACGCGCACCCTGTCCGGCACGGCGTCCAGGAGGTCGGCGAACTCCGGGTCGGCGACCAGCACCTCCGCCTGCTGGTCCTCCAGTACGGCGAGCAGCTGCGCCGTGCTCATCCCGGTGTTGAGCAGGACGAGGTCGGCGCCGCGCTTGCTGCACGCGACGAGCGTCTCCAGCATGCCCCGGTGGTTGCGGCACAGGACGGCGACGCGGGACGACGCCTCGCCGAGGGCCGCGAGGGCGGCGGCGAGCCGGTCGGTGCGGGCGTCCATCTCGGCGTACGTCAGCTCGCCGTCGTCGTCGACGACCGCGATCCGGCCGGGGTCGCGTACGGCCGCCGACGTGAACGTGCCGCCGAGCAGGGTGCCCCAGCGGCGCAGCGCGTTCAGCTGCCGCACCACCCGGTGCGGCGGGCCCGGCCGCAGCAGCCCGCTGCGCGCCATCATCGCCGCCACCCGGCCTACCGCCCGCGCCCGCTGTGCCGTGCCGACTGTGCTCATGTGCCGCCCTCTCGGGGTTCGGGGGGACGGCGGCGGGCCCGGCCGCGCCGCTCGCCGGGGGTCAGCCCGCCCCAGATGCCGTACGGTTCGCCGGCCACCAGCGCGTGCCCGAGGCACTGGTCGCGGACGCCGCAGCCCGCGCAGATCCGCTTGGCGGGGCCGGGATCGGCATGGTCGGGGAAGAAGAGCTCCCAGCTTCCGACGCACTCCGCGCGGTCCATCCACAGCACGGCCATGGCACATCGGCCTCCTCGCGGGCAGGCGGACTCCTGGGGCTCCGTTCGGGACATGACCGTAGGCGCGGGCGCACCGCCCGTACTCCTTCGCCAGGGCAGGTATTCGGGCGCGCCGTTATTACCGTTCTGACAACTTCGCCGTAGGGGCGCCGCGGGTGTTGACGGCGGCGGGCGCACTCGATCTCGCCCAATGTCGCTCAATCTCGCTCAATCTCGCTCAATGTCGCTCAGTCGCGGCGAGCGGGCTTATCACGCTGGGCCATAGATCCACTCCGCCGGCGTGCAGGAGACTGCATCGACGTCCCCGCGTCCGGACCCGGCCGTCCATCGCAGCGAGGTGAACGCATGTCCCGTCAGGCACGCCAGATGAGCCGCCGTGCGAGGAACGGCGGGGCACCGCCGCGGCGGCGTTCGCTGCGCGCCGGGGCGCTCGCCGCGGTCATGGTCGCCTCGCTGGGCGCCACGGCGACCGGAACGGCGCAGGCCCGTACGTACGCGCTCAAGGCGGCCGACACCGGGGCACGCATCACCAAGACGACGAAGCTGAGCGCGCGCCAGGTGGACGTCACCATCGACTCGCCGTCGCTCGGCAAGTCGGTCAAGACGCGCGTGCTGCTCCCGGCGAACTGGAGCGCGGGCGCGACCACGACGTGGCCGGTCCTGTACGCGTACCACGGCGGCCAGGACGACTACACGTCCTGGACGCGCAACACCGACATCGAGGCGTGGGCTGCCCAGTACAACGTCATCGTCGTCATGCCGGAGGCGTCGAACGGCTCCTACGCCGACTGGTTCAACTACGGCAAGGGCGGCACGCCCAAGTGGGAGACGTTCCACACCACCGAGGTCCGCCAGCTGATGGAGCGCAACTACCACGCGGGGGCGCTGCGGGCCGCGATCGGCAACTCGTCGGGCGCGCAGGGCGCCTTCTCGTACGCCGCCCGCCACAAGGGGATGTTCAAGCACGTGGCGTCGCTGAGCGGGCTGCTGTCGATGCGCTCGCCCGGGATCCCGGCGCTGCTGATGTTCACCAACGCCGGGAACGGCCAGGATCCGTTCGCGATCTGGGGCATCCCGTGGGTCGACGACGCCAACTGGAAGTCGTACGACCCGGCCACGCAGGCCGAGAAGCTGCGCGGCACCAAGCTGTTCTTCTCGTCGGGGACGACCGGGAAGCCGGGCCCCGGGGACCCGAACGTGGCGCCGTGGGACATCGGCCTGCTGAGCGAGATCGCCATCGGCGCCAACAACATCGAGTTCCAGAAGACCCTGGACCGGCTCGGGGTCCCGTACACCGCCAGCATCTACAAGGACGGGCGGCACAACTGGCCGGCCTGGACCCGCGAGGCGAAGTCCGTGTGGCCGGCCCTCATGTCCTCCATCAGCGCCCGGCGGCTGTGACCTCGTCCGCCGGGACGCCGGCCGCGGGCTTCTCCTCGGTCTCGGCGGGCAGGTCGAGGGCGTCCCGCAGGGTGACCGGCTTGAGCGCCGCCGCCGCGATGATGCCGACGACCGCGATGGCGGCCGAGAGCAGGAAGATGTGCCCGGTGGCGTCGCCGTAGGCGCCGCGCACGATCTCCTGGATCGGGCCGGGCAGGGCGGCGATGTCGAGGTCGCCGCCGGCGCCCCCGCCGCCCTTGACGCCCATCTTCGCCAGCCCGTCCGCGATGTTCGAGGCGACGTGGTTGGCCAGCACGGCGCCGAGCACCGAGACGCCGATCGTCCCGCCCAGGGAGCGGAAGAACGTGACGGCGCCGCTGGCCGCGCCGACCTCGCGCAGCGGGACGGAGTTCTGGACGACCAGGACGAGGTTCTGCATCGAGGCGCCGACCCCGACGCCGACCAGCAGCATGCCCAGCGACAGGTACCAGATCGGGGTGTCGCCGCCGATGAACGCCAGCACCGCGAAGCCCGCGGTCAGCACGAGCGTCCCGAACACGATGTACGGCTTGACCTTGGCGGTCTTGGTGGTGAGCCGGCCGATGATCGTGGACGAGACCAGCACGCCGGCCATCATCGGGATGGTGAGCAGGCCGGCCTTCGTCGGGCTGTAGCCGCGGCCGATCTGGAAGTACTGGCCGAGGAACACGGCGCCGCCGAACATCGCCATGCCGACCGCGAGGCTGGCCACGATCGCCAGCGCGGTGTTGCGGCGGGCGATGATGTCCAGCGGGACGACCGGCTCGGCGACCTTGGCCTCGACCAGCACGGCCACGGCCAGCACCGCGAGCCCGCCGCCGGCCATCGCCGCGGTCTGCCAGGACAGCCAGTCGAACGACTCGCCGACGAAGGTGATCCAGAGCAGCAGCACGCTGACGCCGCCCGCGATGAGCACCGCGCCCAGGTAGTCGATCTTGACTTCGTCCCGGCGGACGTGCGCCAGCTTCAGCGTCTTCTGCAGCAGGGCGAACGCGACGACCGAGAACGGCACGCCGATGAAGAAGCACCAGCGCCAGCCGAGCCACGCGGTGTCGACGATCAGGCCGCCGAGCAGCGGGCCGCCGACGGTGGCCACCGCCATGACGGCGCCGAGGATGCCGTAGTAGCGGCCCCGGTCGCGCGGGCTGATCATGCTGGCCATCACGATCTGGACCAGGATCTGCAGCGCGCCCATGCCGAGGCCCTGGAACGCGCGGGCGGCGATCAGCTGCGCGGTGTTCTGCGCGAAGCCGGAGAACAGCGAGGCCGCCGTGAAGATCACGATGGACAGCTGGAGCAGCTTCTTCTTGTCGTACAGGTCGGCCAGCTTGCCCCAGATCGGGGTGCTGGCGGTGGAGACCAGCAGCGTCGCGGTGACGACCCAGGTGTACTGCGACTGGCTGCCCTTGAGCGCGCCGATGATCTGCGGCAGCGCGGTGGACACCACGGTGCCGCTCAGCATCGCGACGAACAGCACCAGCAGCAGACCGCTCAGGGCCTCCAGTGTCTGCCGCTGCGTCATGGGTTTGGACTGCACGCTCAAGTAGGGCCTCCTTGGGGGAGCGAGAAGGGAGTGAGCGAGGTGACACGGGTACAAGGCCGGGCGGTCGCATATTATTCCCAGTGGGAAAGTTTGCCCACTGGGAATCATTGCCCCACCGATAGGTTGGCCTCATGAGCACCCCTGGCGGCCTGCGCGAACGCAAGAAGGAGGCGACGCGCACGGCGCTGCACGAGGCCGCGGTACGGCTCACCGTCGAACGCGGCCTGGACGACGTCACGGTCGAGGAGATCGCCGACGCCGCCGGCGTCTCCCGGCGGACGTTCTCCAACTACTTCGCCGGCAAGGAGGACGCCCTCCTGTACGGCGACGAGCAGCGCCTGGAGGAACTGCTGGCGGCGTTCGAGGCGAGCCCGCCCGGCGGATCCGCGTGGACCACCCTCCGCCACGTGCTCCACGTCCTCTACGACGGCAAGGACGACCCCGACCCGCAGCTGGCCGTCAAGGCCCGGCTCGCCAAGCGGCACCCGTCCGTGCTGGGCCGGCAGCTCGCCCACTTCGCCGCGTTCGAGCGCCGCCTCGCCGCCGCCATCGCCGCGCGCGACGGCCTGCCCGAGACGAGTGTGCGGGCCCGCGCGATGGCGGCCGCGTTCCTGACCGCGCTGCGGATCGGCTCCCTGATGTGGACCGACCAGCAGCCGGGGCGCCCCCTGCGCGCCATCGTCGACGAGACCCTCGACGAGATGGCCGCCCCCTTCTCCTAGCCGTCCGCGCCTTCCACGAGCTTCACCAGGAAGTCCAGGTCACCGCGCTGTTCGGCGATCGAGCGCACCCAGCCCAGCACCCGGGAGAGCGCGGCCGGCCGCGCCCCGGCCGCCAGGAGCGCCCGTACGGTCGCGGCGGGCGCGGACCACGCCGCCACCAGCAGCGGCGTGCGCCCCATAGCGTCCCGCGCCTCCAGATCAACGCCCGCCGCCAGCAATCGGGGGAGCAGCTCCTCGTGGCGCACCGATCCCAGGCAGTGCAGCAGCGAGTGCCCGTTCCCGTCCCGCGTGTGCGGATCGTGCCCGGCGTCGAGCATTTTGAGAACGCCCTCGGTGTCGCCGTAGGACACCCTCCGGAACAGCTCCCGCCGCTGCTCTCTGAGAGCCCGCGGCAGGAACCCCCTGCCGTCCCACGTCTCCCGCACGGCGAAGCACCCGGCGGCCTGCCCCCCGAGCGCTTTCAAGGCACTCTCGCGGCGCCGCTCCTCCTCGGAATGCGAGTGGACGCGCAGGTGCCCGTTCCGGATCGACACCTCATGCCACTCCCCCCGGCACCGCACCCGCGCCACCCCGGGCGCCGCGACGCCCGCCGCCGCACGCTCGCCGTCCCATCCCGGGAACAGGGCCGCGCTCACCAGTGGATGCAGCTCCCCGATCCCGAGCCGTCCCGCCCTGACCAGATCCAGATCCGGAGGCCGCTGCCAGAACACGTCGGGAAGCCCCCGCACGTCCTTGGGGTCACGGCCCGCCGGGACGAACTCGGCGCGCAGCCCGGTCCCCTGCCCCGGCACCTCGACGACCAGCCGCGCGATGCCGAGCGGGCCGTAGGGGCGCCCGTACCGGGAGAGCGTGTGAGCGAGCACGAACCGGCGCTCCTCCCCCTCCGTCCCCTCCGCCACCAGCCGCCGCAGCTCCGCCTCGATCCGGTGCGGCGCGATCGGCATCAGGCGGAGGAGCTCGAGCTGCCGCTCCGCGCCGACCTCGTCCGACTCGGCGAGTCGCAGCTCGATCCCGGCCGCCGCGAACGCCGCCGCCACCTCGCCGCGCTCGTGCAGGAGCGAGATCCGCTCGGCCCGCGCCACCGGATCCGCCTCCGGCCCGGCCCCGGGCCGCTCCCGCGGCGTCCCGTCCGCCTCGAAGAACGGCGCCCGCTCCCGCCCGCCACCGCGGACCAGCAGCTCGCCCGCCCACCGGACGTCCCAGAGATGCCGCGGCAGCATCCACTTCCGCCACCCCGCCCGCCCGAACCGCAGGCACATCCGCTCGACCGCGCCCCTCCGCGCGCGCTCCAGATGGAGCATCGGGACCGCGGGCCCTCCCGTCCCGGACGACGACACCCGCGGATTCCCCGGCCGATCGACCCGGTACCCGCTCAGCGCGAACGCCGCCGCGTCCTCGTTCGCGATGTGCCAGCGCAGCAGATCGGGCGCCAGATGCCGCAGATCGTCCGCCAGCGCCTCCGCCACGTCCGCGCCGTACTCGTCCCGCACCCCGTCCGGCTCGAACGCGACCCCGACCCCCGCCGCCGCGCACGCCCCGCGCCAGTCCCCGGCCAGCCGCCGCCCGGTGGCCCGCTCGACCGTCCACGCCGGCACCGCGAACCGCCGAACGGTCTCCCACTCCCCCGCCACCAGCCGAGTGAACGCCCCGCCCCCGGACGCCCCCACCCGCACCGAGCCCGTCCCCACAAAGATCACCCCCACCGCCCCCGCAGCCTAGCCAGGCACCGCAGCCAGCCTCGACCGCCCTGATACGGGCCGGTGTTCCCGTCCGAGGGCCGCTCGCAGACAGCCGACGTCGAACGACGGACTGCCCGTACGACCGGACGGGGGCGTCCCGCGCACCGCGCCCCCAACTCGTCCAGCCGCCGTGCCAGCGCCGCCGGGTTCGGTGCCTCGACCAGGCGATGGCGGCCGGAACGATCCCGCGCCATCGCCCACCAAGAGCCGGTGAACTCGCCCCACCACGCCACGACGCCCGGAAAGCGATGCCGCAGTTCGGCCACCACCCGATCCGGGTCGAGTTCCGCCACCGCCCACGGCGCGACGGCGCTCACCGTCCGACCAGGTAGCCGATGACGGCCTGAGTCGCTTCCGCGATCCGGTCGGCGGGCGCGATCGGCCGGTTCCACGACGTCCAGAACCACACGTTCCCGAAGTCGTCGGCACGCGCTCGGCACGTGATCGTGTCCATCGCGACCTGCGGGTTGGCGACCACGAGCCCGCGCGCGGTCAGCTTGACCTCGAGTCCTCGTGCGCCCAGATGCGCGCCCAGCACTGCGAGCGGGCTGGACGCGGTCGTACGCTCGGCCATGGGTCCGACCTCCATCGGATCAAGGCCCCGGCCACGGTGTTGCCGCACCGGCCGGGGCCGCCTGGTGTTCACGGTCGAGTACGCGACAGTCCGCGCACGTCTCGTGACTTTCAGTGAATCCGAGCGGATACCGGGAGTCCATGGGGAGGATGGGGGAGGACTAGGGGAGGACTAGGGGAGGCCCCCGCCTCCCCCTCGCCGAGAGGTGTGCCAGATGCCCCCGGAGGACAGGAAAGCCGTCGGCGCACGCCTCCGGGCTGCACGGGAAGCGGCACCGTACTGGTCACGTGGAACGCTGGCGCGGCTGCTACGGGCCGCGGCCGAGCCGCGCGAACTCGCCGACGTCGCGCGCGTTCCCAGCCTCACGGACATGATCAAGCAGTGGGAGAACGGGAAGCACGTTCCCGATCACCGCTACCGCACGCTCTACAGCCGGGTGACCGGCAAGCCGGTGGAAGAACTGTTCGCCGCGGGCGGCGAGGACCGGAGCGCGGGCCTCACCGCGCTCTCGCTACATCCGCCCAGCACGAACGGGCCGCTCGCCGACTCCGCTTACCTGGACGCGCTCCGGGAGACCAACCAGGACCTCGTCAGGCTCGACGGCCGGTGGGGCGGCCACGATGTACTGCCTCTCGCCCTACGGGTCTTCCGAACGGCCGTCCACCGGATCGGCGTCGGAGCGTACAAGCCGTCGATCGAACGGGACCTGCTGGCGGTCGCCGGCGAGACCGGGGAGATCACGGCTTGGCTGGCGTACGACGCGGATCAGCAAATGGTGTCCCGCCAGGTCGCTCATGAAGCGCTCATGCTCTCCCGCCAAGCCGGTGACCGCGACATGGAGTTGTTCCTGCTCTCCCATCTCGCCATGCAGTCGCTGTACCTGCAACGTCCCCAGGAAGCACTCAGAATCACCACAGCCGTTCTGGATGAGAGCCTTCCACCCCGCGTCGCCGCGCTTTTCCAGATGCGCCATGGCCGGGGTCTCGCCCAGATCGGCGATGAACGCCGCGCGCTCGACATGCTCGCCAACGTCAGGAGCGCGCTCTCCGAGAGCATCCATCTCCGGGATCCGTACTGGACGTGGTGGGTCAACGAGACGGAGTTGACCTGGCACAGGGCAACGGCCCACGCGCAGCTCGGACAGTGGCGGAAGGCGATTCCGCTGCACGAACAGGTCGCCTTGGACTGCCGGAAAGCACACCTCTACGGCAACCTCGACCTGGCGCAACTGCTGGACACCTTGGTGCGGGTCCGGGACTGGCGGCGGGCCGAGGAGGTCATCGGGGAGATCGCGGCGCTGTCGGACGCCATCGGAAAAGGTCGGACGGCGAGCCTCTTGCGGAGGGTCTTCGCGCGGATCGGGCAGGACGGTGGTGCACCGTCCACGGTCGCCGATGGCGCGGCCGAACTGCGGCGTGCGCTGGACGGGTCGGTGCGGTAGCGCCGCAGTCGACGGACGCGGTCGCGTGGAACCCGTTAAGCGCGGCGGGTCAGTGGAGTAGGGACGCCAGGCGGTGGGCGGCCTCTACGACCAGGGCGCCCAGTTCCTCGACGTCGGGGGCCTCGAAGAGGGACAGGCCGATGACGGTCTGGGTGCGGGCGCCGGGGACGACGGCGGAGACGCCGGTGATGGCGGCGGCTATCTCGCCGTGGGAGACGGCGAAGCCGCGGCGGCGGGCGACGGTGATCTCCTCGCGCTCGCCCGGTACGGGCGGGGCGGCGGCCAGCATCGCCAGGCCCGCGGAGCCGCGGCCTATCGGGTCGACCTGGCCGGGGCGGAACGCGACGTGCATGCGGGCGCGGCGGGGTTCGACGACCATCAGCATCCGGGCGCGGTCCTCGTCCTCGCGGACGACGAGGTGCGCGGTCGCCTGCCGCAGGTCGGCCAGTTCCTCCAGCACGGGGCGGGCGAGGGTGCGCAGGTCCTGCTCGACGGGATCGGCGAGGCGGACGAGGCCGGCGCCGAGCGAGATCCGCTTGAAGCGGTCGCGGCGGCAGAGTTCGTGCGCCTCCAGGGTGCGGACGAGGCGGTGCGCGACGGTGCGGTGCACCCCGACCCCTTCGGCGATCTCCGTCAGCGTGAGTCCGTGGGGGTGTTCCACCAGAAGTTCCAGGATCTGCAGGCCGTTGTGCAGGGTCTTGGACATCCCGGAATCCAGCGCTGACATGCCACTCCTCTTGACGGGTGTGAAGCAGGCTACATAACGTGTCCGTACATCGCACGCTGAGTGCGATAATCGCACATTCTACGGAGAAAGCAAGTGGTTCCGGACGTAAGCAGCGAGACGCTCCTGCGCATCCACCGGATGTACGGGGCGCAGAGCCATCTGATCGACGAGGGCCGGGCCGGGGAGTGGGCGGCGACGTTCACCCCCGACGGGGAGTTCCGGTCGCCGTCCTATCCGGAGCCGGTGACCGGCACCCGGGAGCTGACGGCCTTCGCCGAGCGGTTCCGGGAGCAGGCCGGGCGGACGCGGCACGTGCTGACCAACGTCCACGTGGAGTCGGTGGACGACCACCGCGCCACGGTCCGCGCGTACCTGCAGATCGTCAGCACGCCCCCGGGCGGGCCCTCGCGGCTCGACCGGATGACCACGCTCACCGACGAGCTCGTCCGGATCGGCGGCCGGTGGCTGATCCGCCGCCGGACGGTCCGCCGCGACGACGCGCTTCCCTCCGCCACCCCTGAGAACACCACCGAGGAGAACGCATGACCGATGGGCGCGTACAGCACGACCCGATGACCGCCGTCTACCCGGAGTTCCCGGGCAAGGTCGCGGTCGTCACCGGCGCGGCCCGCGGCATGGGCGCGCGGTTCACCGCCGGGCTCGCCGCCCGCGGCGTGAACGTGGTCGGCGCCGACATCGACGAGACCGCCATGAAGGCCACCGCCGAGGCCCTGGCCGGGGAGCCCGGCGAGGTGGTCGCGGTCCGCGCGGACGTGACGCGCGCCGCGGACCACGAGGAGCTGGCCCGGACGGCCGTGGAGCGGTTCGGCCGGCTGGACTTCTGGATCAACAACGCGGGGATCTTCCCGTACGCGACGGCCGGCGAGATCTCGCCCGAGCAGATCGGCTCGACGCTGTCGGTGAACGTGGAGGGCGTCCTGTACGGCGCGCAGGCCGCGGCCCGGCACATGGGCCCCGGCGGCGCGATCGTCAACATGTCGTCGGTGTCGGCGATCCGCGTCCGCAAGGGGCGCGGCGCGTACTGCGCGTCCAAGGCGGCCGTGGCGCACCTGACCGAGTCCCTCGCCGTGGAGTTCGGCGACCAGGGCATCCGGGTCAACGCGCTCGCGCCCGGCTACATCGACACCGAGATGACGCAGTGGGTGAAGGAGGACCCGGCCGCTCTCAAGCACGCGCTGGACGTCGTCCCGCTGCACCGGCTCGGGTCGCCCGAGGAGGTCCTCGGCCCGCTGCTGTTCCTGCTGTCGGACAGCGCCCGGTACGTGACCGGCCACAGCATCGCGGTGGACGGGGGCTCGCGCCATGTCTGAGGGCGTCCGCTACCCGGGCGTCGTGCTGATCACGGGCGCGGCCGCGGGCATGGGCGCGGGCCACGCCCGCGCCCTCGCGGAGCGCGGCGTCCATGTCTGCGTGGCCGACGTCGCCGACACGGCGGAGGTCGTCGCCGGGATCCGGGACGCGGGCGGCGCGGCGAGCGGCCACGCCCTGGACGTCACCGACCCGGCCGCGTGGGCCCGCGTGGTGGACGAGATCCGCGCGGCGCACGGCGCGCTGGGCGGGCTCGTCAACAACGCCGGGATCTCGCGCCGGCTGGAGTTCCTCGACACCTCCGACGAGGTGTGGGAACGGGTCATGCTGATCAACCTCTTCGGCCCGTTCTACGGGATGAAGGCCGTCGCTGAGCTGATGCGCGACTCGGGCGGCGGCTCGATCGTGAACATCTCCTCGATCTCCGGGCAGATCGGCTACTTCTCGCCCGCGTACTCGTCCAGCAAATGGGGCCTGACCGGGCTGTCGAAGTCGGCGGCCGGCAACTTCGCCAAGTGGGGGATCCGGGTCAACTCCGTCCATCCCGGCCTGGTCGACACGGCGCTGCTGGACGGCGCGGACGCGTTCGTCCAGGCGGCCGTGCGCAGCATCCCGGCCGGCCGCACGGCCCGCCCGGAGGAGATCACCGACGTCGTCCTGCACCTGCTGTCGGACCGTTCCACGTACATGACCGGCAGCGAGGTCACCGTCGACGGCGGCCTGGTCTCCAACGGCCTCTACCACCGCATCGTCACCGACTCCGGAGGTGATCTGTCATGAACACGGATGTGATCGTCATCGGTGGCGGCGGTGCCGGGCTCGCGGCGGCCGCCTCGGCGGCCGAGCGGGGCGCCTCGGTGCTGCTGTTCGAGTCGGAGAAGGAGCTGGGCGGGTCCACGCAGCTGTCGGCGGGGATGTTCACCGCCGCCGGGACGAGCGTGCAGGCCGGGCTCGGGATCGAGGACTCGGCCGAGCGGTTCTTCCAGCACTACATGGACCTCAACCACTGGCGGCTGAACCCGGGGCTCGTCCGGGCGTTCTGCGAGCAGGCGGGACCGACGCTGGAGTGGCTCATCGGGCTGGGCGTGGAGATCCCGGCGCAGGTGTCGCACAACGCGCACACGCCGGGCCTCACCCGGGCCGGGGTCGAGGACGTCTGGCGCGGGCACGTGCCCCGCGACCAGGGGCTCGGGCTGGTGAACGTGCTGGCGCGGGCCTGCCGGGACCGCGGCGTGGAGATCGTCCTCAACACCAGGGTCCAGCGGCTCCTCCAGGAGGACGGCCGGGTCGCGGGCGTCGTGGCGGACGACCTGGAGGTGCGGGCCGGCGCGGTCATCGTGGCCAGCGGCGGTTTCGCGCAGGACCCGGACCTGCTGGAGCGGTACTACCCGGCGGCCGGGCGGGCGGGCGACGACCTGTTCGTCGTGGCGGCGCCCGGGAGCCGCGGCGACCACCTGCGGTTCGGCGAGCAGGTCGGGGCGGCGGTCACCGGCGAGGACTGGGGGCTGATGCTCCCGACCGCGTACTTCCAGCGGCTGCACCACTGGCAGTCGGGCTTCCCGCCGGTGTCGCGCGTCCACGTGAACGGGCGGGGCCGCCGGTTCATGGACGAGGACGCCTCGTACGCGGTGTCCGGCGGGATCATCGACGCGCAGGGCGGTCCGGTCTGGGCGGTCTTCGACGAGCGCGCCCGGCTGGGGCTGCCCGCCGGGTACGCGCACTGGACGCCCGATCACGTGGCGGCGGAGGCCGGCGCGGGCCGTACCGTACGGGCGGGTAGCCTGCCCGAACTGGCCGCGGCGATCGGCGTCCCGGCGGACGCGCTGGCCGCGACCGTGGCCCGCTGGAACGACCAGCTCCCGAACGGCCGCGACGACGACTTCCTGCGGCACGAGACGCTCGCCGCCAAGGGCGCCGCCGCCCCGCCGGAGCCGATCGCCGAACCGCCGTTCTACGCCGTGCGGACGCTGCCCGCCGAGCTGGTGTGCACCCACGCCGGGCTGGAGATCGACCCCGCCGCCCGGGTACTGGACGCCCGCGGCGAGGCCGTCCCCGGGCTGTACGCCGCGGGCGAGGCCGGCGCGGGCGTGCTGGGCCTCCGGTACGTCGGCGGCGGCAACGCCGTCGCCAACGCGCTGACCATGGGCCGCGCCGCCGGACTGGGCGCCGCGGCGCGCGTGTGACCCCCTGAAAGCCGAGGAGAACGTCATGGCCAATCCGACCACCGCCCCCCGGGACGCCGACATCGGCGCCCGCACCGTCCGGCGGGTGTCGACGCGCATCCTGCCGATCGTCGGGCTGCTCTACGTGTTCAACTACATGGATCGTTCCAACATCAGCTACGCGCAGCTGGGCATGGAGCACGAGCTGGCCATCACGGCGGCCACGTTCGGCACCGCGTCGGCGATCTTCTTTCTCGCGTACGTGGTGTTCGAGATCCCCAGCAACATGATCATGAAGCGGGTCGGTGCCCGGGTGTGGCTGGCCCGGATCGCCATCAGCTGGGGCATCATGACCGCGATCACCGGGTTCGTGCACAGCGTCACCCAGCTGTACATCGCGCGGATCCTGCTGGGCGTGGCGGAGGCCGGCCTGTTCCCGGGCCTGCTGCTCTACATGACGCTGTGGTTCCGGGCCGGCGAGCGCGGCCGGGCCATCGCGGCGCTGGCGCTGGCGCAGCCGATCGCGATGATCCTGGGCAGCCTGACCGGCGGGCTCATCCTCGACCACGTGCACTGGTTCGACCTGAGCAGCTGGCGCTGGGTGTTCATCCTCCAGGGCGCCCCCGCGGTGATCCTCGGCGTGATCGTGCTGTTCTACCTGCCGGACCGGCCGGCCAAGGCGCGGTTCCTCAGCGAGGAGGAGAGCACCTGGCTGACCACCGAGATCGACAAGGAGTACACGCGGGAGAAGGAGCACGGCCCGCTGGCCGAGCTGAAGGTGATCCGCGACCCGAAGATCATCTACCTGGCGGTGGCCAACTTCTTCGCCGCCTGCGGCCTGTACGGGTTCACGTTCTTCCTCCCGCAGATCGTCAAGCAGATGGACCCGTCGTACTCGGCGACCAACATCGGCTTCCTCGGCGCGATCCCGTTCCTCGTCGGCGCCGTCGGGATGCTGGTCGTCGCGCGCACCTCCGACCGGACCGGCGAGCGGCGCGGGCACGTGATCGCCCTCATGCTGCTGGCCGCGCTCGGGCTGACCGGAACGGTCCAGTTCCGGCACGATCCGGTGCCCGCGCTGATCTGCCTGTCGATGGTCGCGGTCGGCGTGCTCGGCTACCTGGCGCCGTACTGGGCGATGGCGTCCCGGCTGCTCTCCCAGGAGCAGACCGCGGTCGGGCTGGCGGCGATCAACACCATCGCGGCGCTGGGCGGGTTCTTCGGCCCGTACGTGATCGGCAAGAACGCGACCGTCGACGACGCCACGGCCGGCCTGTTCTTCCCGATCGGCTGCCTGGTGGTCTGCGCCGTGATGCTGCTCTTCCTGAAGGTGCCGCGGGACCGTCCCGGGCTCGCCGTCACCCAGCCGGGCAAGTAGTACATGGATGAACGAGCTTGCCGTACGGCACTAGAGTGATGGGCATGGCCGAGGAGCGGAACGGCGCCGGGACGCCGCCGGAGCGTGCGGTGGACTTCTGGTCGTTCGTCGACCTCGCCGGCCACCGGCTGTCGGAGGAGTTCGGGTTCCCGCACCGCGAGGCCACCCGGACGCTGCTCACCCTCAACCGCGCCTCCATGATCGTCACGTACGACCTGGAGGCGTCGGTGCACCGGCCGCGCGGCCTGTCGTGGGCGGGGTTCCGGCTGCTGTTCGTGACCTGGCTGGCCGGCCCGCTGGAGTCGCGGCGGGCCGCGGCGCTGGCCGGGATGAGCCGCGCGGCGGTGTCCAACCTGGCGAAGTCCCTGGTGGCCGACGGCCTGCTCGAACGGTCGCCGGGCGAGAACGACGGCCGGGCCGTGCTGCTGTCGCTGACCGGGCGGGGCCGGGAGACGATGCTGGAGGTCTTCCGCGCCCAGAACGAGCGGGAGCGGCAGTGGACCGAGGTCCTCACCGAGACCGAGCAGGAGATCCTCGTGATGCTCCTCGGCAAGCTCATCGCGCACCGCGACCAGTTCGACGTCCGCGAGCGCCGCTGACGGGGCCTTTCCCCGCACACCGCCCTTTCCGGGGCGTCCCGTCCCGCTTCTTTCCCTCCCCGGGGTTGAACGCGGCGCAGCGCGGGCGGAAGATAGTAAATGCATTAACTACTTTGAGGAGGCAGCCATGGCGTACTACCGCCGGGTCGGCGACGTCCCCCCGAAGCGGCACACCCAGCACCGCGACGAGCAGGGCGCGCTCTACTTCGAGGAGCTGATGGGCGAGGAGGGCTTCTCCTCCGACTCCTCGCTCCTCTACCACCGGGGCCTGCCGTCGGCGATCGTCGACTCGGCGGTGTGGGAGATCCCGGACGCGGCGACCACCCCGAACCATCCGCTCAAGCCGCGGCACCTGAAGCTGCACGGGCTGTTCCCCAAGGAGAGCTGGGGCGAGACCGACGTGGTCACCGGCCGCCGGCTGGTGCTGGGCAACGCCGACGTGCGGCTGTCGTACGCCGTGTCCACCGTGCCCTCGCCGCTCTACCGCAACGCCACCGGCGACGAGGCCGTGTACGTCGAGTCCGGCCAGGCCGTCGTCGAGACCGTCTTCGGCGCCCTCCAGGCCAAGCAGGGCGACTACGTCGTGCTGCCGACCTCGACCACCCACCGCTGGATCCCCGAGGGCGACGAGCCGCTGCGCGCCTACATCATCGAGGCGACCGGGCACATCCACCCGCCCAAGCGCTACCTGTCGCGCTTCGGGCAGTTCCTGGAGCACGCCCCCTACTGCGAGCGCGACCTGCACGGCCCCGGCGAGCCGCTCACCGCCACCGGCACCGACGTCGAGGTCCTGGTCAAGCACCGCACCTCGCGCGGCCTGGCCGGCACCCGGATGGTGTACGCCGAGCACCCGTTCGACGTGGTCGGCTGGGACGGCTGCCTGTACCCGTTCACCTTCAGCGTGCACGACTTCGAGCCGATCACCGGCCGGGTGCACCAGCCGCCGCCCGTCCACCAGGTGTTCGAGGGCCACAACTTCGTGGTCTGCAACTTCGTCCCGCGCAAGGTCGACTACCACCCGCTGTCGATCCCGGTGCCGTACTACCACTCGAACGTGGACTCCGACGAGATCATGTTCTACTGCGGCGGCGACTACGAGGCCCGCAAGGGCTCGGGCATCGGCCAGGGCTCGATCTCGGTGCACCCCGGCGGGCACTCGCACGGCCCGCAGCCCGGCGCGTACGAGCGCAGCATCGGCGTCGAGGCGTTCGACGAGCTGGCCGTCATGGTCGACACCTTCCGCCCGCTGGAGCTGGGTGAGGGAGGTGTGGCCTGCGAGGACCCCGCCTACGCGTGGACGTGGGCCGGCCGGCGGGCAGGAGGTACACCGTGACCCTCCTGCCCCCGATCGTGCGCGGGCTCTGCGACGACGCGGCGGTCTTCCCGCCCGGGAACATGCCGCTCGCGGAGGCCGTGCCGGCGCACTTCCGCCACAAGTCGTCCGCGCACGCCGATCTCGTCGGGTCGTTCATCGTGGCCGCCCCGGCGCTCGCGGACCTCGGGCCGCTGCTGCCGGACGGGTCGCGGCTCGATCTCGTGGTGACCGTCCCGGCCGGCCCCGCGCACCTGGCCGGGGCGCTGGCCGAGGCGGCCGCCCTTCCGGTACGGCTCGCCGGCGTCGAGGTCGCCGTGCCGGACGGCATGCCTGCGGCGGAGCTGTTCGCCGTCCTCGGCAAGACCGAGACCGATGTGCCGGTCTTCGTCGAGGTGCCGCGCGACGAGCGCCGTCCCGGCATCATCGCCGCGCTGCCGGGCTCGCCGTACCGGGCCAAGTTCCGCACCGGCGGCGTCAAGGCGCACCTCTACCCGGACGAGGCGGAACTCGCGGACGCGGTCGCCGCCGTCGTGGCGGCGGGCGTCCCGTTCAAGGCCACCGCCGGGCTGCACCACGCGATCCGCAACACCGACCCCGAGACGGGCTTCGAGCAGCACGGCTTCCTCAACCTGCTGCTCGCCGTGGACGCCGTGCTCGGCGGCGCGTCCCCGGCCGACCTGGCGGCGCTGCTGGCCCGCCGCGACGGCACCGCCCTCGCCGCCGCCGTCGCCGACCTGGACGAGGCGCGCGCCGCGGCCGTGCGCGGCCGCTTCCTGTCGTTCGGCACGTGCAGCGTCACCGACCCCCTGACCGACCTAGTGAACCTCGGCCTCGCGGCCAAGGAGGGAGACGACCCCACATGACCTCGATCCACATCCCCGAAGGCTCCCCGTTCGGGCTCGCCAACCTCCCCTACGGCGTCTTCTCGACGCCGGGCTCCGCCCCCCGGGTGGGAGTGCGCGTCGCCGACTCGGTCGTCGACCTGGCGGCCGCGCTCGGCGACGAGGTCTTCGCGCGGCCGTCGCTCAACGCGTTCATGGCCGAGGGGTACGACCGCTGGGTCGAGGTGCGCCGCCGCGTCACCGACCTGGTGTCCGGGGACGTGCCGGACGGCGCCGTCCATCCGGCCGGCGCGGTGACGATGCACCTGCCGTTCGAGGTCGCCGACTACGTGGACTTCTACGCCTCCGAGCACCACGCGTCCAACCTCGGGCGGCTGTTCCGGCCCGACTCCGAGCCACTGATGCCCAACTGGAAGCACCTGCCGGTCGGCTACCACGGCCGCGCCGGGACGGTCGTGCCCTCCGGCACGGAGATCGCCCGCCCGTACGGGCAGCGCAAGGCCCCGGCCGACGCGGCGCCGTCGTACGGGCCGTCCCGGCGGCTGGACATCGAGGCCGAGCTGGGCTTCGTCGTCGGCGCCGGCACCCCCCTCGGCACGCCCGTCGCCTGCGGCGACTTCGCGAAGCACGTCTTCGGCTGCGTCCTGGTGAACGACTGGTCGGCGCGCGACATCCAGGCGTGGGAGTACGTGCCGCTCGGCCCGTTCCTCGGCAAGAGCTTCGCCACCTCGATCTCCGCGTGGGTCGTCCCGCTGCTCGCCCTGGAGGAGGCCCGCGTCCCGACGCCGGCGCAGGACCCGGAGCCGCTGCCGTACCTCCGCGAGGACGCCCCCTGGGGGCTGGACGTGGACCTCGCCGTCGAGTGGAACGGCGAGACCGTGTCGCGTCCCCCGTACCGGACCATGTACTGGTCGCCCGCGCAGATGCTCGCGCACATGACGGTGAACGGCGCCTCCGCCCGTACCGGCGACCTGTTCGCGTCCGGCACGATCTCCGGGCCGGAGCCCGGCCAGCGCGGCGCGTTCATCGAGCTGACCTGGGGCGGCAAGGAGCCGGTGAAGGTGAACGGGCAGGAGCGCACGTTCCTCGAGGACGGCGACGAGGTGACGATCACCGCGACGGCGCCCGGCCCGGACGGCGCCCGCATCGGGTTCGGCGAGGTGCGCGGCCGGGTCGTCGACCGAACGCGCGGGTAACCGTTCGATTCCAAATCGCAACCTCGGTCACATGGGACACACCCAGCTAAGGAGGTATTTTCACAGGCATCCACAATTAATGACCTTGAATCGGTCGTGAGCGTGCTCGGGGTGGCGCTGGTGCGGAGGAACGGGATTCGGTTCGGAGCGGCGCTGCTGGCGGGTGCCATGGCACTCACCGCCTGCAGCGACACGAGCAAGGAGGGGACCACCGCGGCCGGCGACACCAAGGTCCCCGCGGCCAAGGTGACGATCACCCCGGCACAGGGCACCGAGAAGGCCCGGCCCGACCAGGGCGTCGTCGTCCGGGCGGCCGGCGGGTCGCTCCAGTCGGTGACCGTGCAGCTCAAGGGCAAGCCGGTGCCCGGGGACTTCAACGCCCAGAAGACCGAGTGGCGGTCCCGCTGGACGCTGCGCCCGTCCTCCTCGTACACGGTGAACGCCACCGCCAAGAACTCCGTCGGCACGACCTCGCAGGCCGCCAGCACGTTCCGGACCCTGAAGCCGGAGGCGACGATCTCCGCCTCGCTGGACTGGATCCTGGAGGGCAACAAGGGCAAGCAGTACGGCGTCGGGATGCCGATCATCCTCGACTTCGACCGCGCCGTCCGGAACAAGGAGCAGGTCGAGAAGGCCCTGGAGGTCAAGGCCGAGAAGCCGGTCGAGGGCGCCTGGCGGTGGATGGGCGACCAGAAGGTGATCTACCGGCCCAAGACGTACTGGCAGCCGCACCAGAAGGTCACCCTGAACGCCCGGCTGGCCGGGGTCCGCGCCGCCAAGGACGTGTACGGCATGCGGAACCTGTCCCGCACGTTCGAGATCGGCGAGTCCCGGATCGCCAAGATCAACATGAAGAAGCACAAGATGGTGGTGACCATCGACGGGAAGAAGGCCCGCACCGTCCCGATCAGCGGCGGCAACGCGAGCACCCGCGAGTACACCACCACCAGCGGCGTCCACCTGACGATGGAGAAGGGCAACCCGGTCCGGATGATCTCGCCGGGGCGCAAGAAGGGCGACCCGGGCTACTACGACGAGATGATCGGGTACGCGGTCCGGATCTCCAACAGCGGCGAGTACCTGCACCAGACCTCGGGCCAGGAGTGGTGCCTGGGCGAGCAGAACTGCAGCCACGGCTGCGTCCGCCAGCCCGCCGACGACGCGCAGTGGTTCTACCGGACCGTGCAGCCGGGCGACATCGTCGACATCAAGGGCACGAGCCGCAAGGTCGAGTGGAACAACGGCTGGTCGTTCTGGCAGCTCTCCTGGGAGACGTGGAAGAAGGGCAGCGCCCTCCAGTAGCCGGCGGGCCGATGCCGCCGATCCGATAGACGACTATCAGTTTGGTAGCATCGGACCGTGCCCAGCGAACCGTCCCGCCCCCTGCGCGCCGACGCGGCGCGCAACTCCGAGAAGATCCTGCGGGCGGCGCGGGAACTCTACGCCGAGCGCGGCTCCGACGTCCCCCTCGAGGAGATCGCCCGCCGCGCCGGCGTGGGCATCGCGACGCTCTACCGGCGCTTCCCGGACAAGGCGATCCTGGTACGCACCGCGCTCGAGCAGACCTTCACCGAAGAGGTCCTCCCCGTCCTCGAACGGGCCCTGGAGGACGAGGACCCGCGGCGCGGCCTGGCCGCCGTGCTGGAGAGCACGATGCGGCTCAACGCCCGCGACTACAACATGATGGCCGCCGCCCGAGACTTCGGCTCGCTGACCGCGGAGGCGGGGACCCGCTTCTTCGAGGCGCTCGCCCCGCTGATCGAGCGCGGCCAGCGGACCGGGGTGATCCGGGACGACATCGTCCTCGACGACCTCCGCCGCATCATGGCGATGCTCCTCAGCGTCCTCTGGACGATGGACCCCCGGGAGGACGGCTGGCAGCGCTACGTCGTGCTCGTCCTCGACGCCCTGTCCCCTGAAGGGGCGAGCCCCCTGCCCCCCGCGGTCCCCCTGTACAAGCGCAGGCCCGGCGGCTGACGCCGCCGGGCCCGCGTTCTACGGAAGCCGGCCCGCGGAACGGGCACCCCCATGCGGATGCCGCCCGGCGGGCCGGCGGGCTACTCGTCGCCGTGGGCGAGATCGATGTCGTGGCCGTCCACGCCGCCCCCCGGAACCGTCAGCCGGGTCGCCCTGGGCGGGTACCCGGTCGCGATGACCGTGTACGCCCCGGTGTCCAGATCGGAGAACGCGTAGGCGCCGTCCGGGCCGGTCGTCGTGGTGGCGACCGCGTTGCCCGCGGCGTCCACCAGCGTCACCCGCGCACCGCTCAGCACGGCGCCCGCCCCGCGGACCGTGCCCCGCACGTGCGCCCCGGGCCGGAGCTCCACCTCGATCCGGGTGGCCCCGGCGGCGCCGATCTCGACCGGCGCCGCGTGCGGCCGGTGCGCGGGCGAGTTGACCGCGATGGTCATCGTCCCGGGCACCAGGTCGGTCACGGCGAACTCGCCGAGCGCGTCGGTCTGCGCGGTGGCCAGCACGTCGCCGCGCACGTCCGTCACGATGACCACGGCACCGGGCACCGGCGCGCCGCCGTCCGCCGACCGCACCGCGCCGGTGAGGCCGCTGGTGCCGCTCAGCAGCACGTCGTACGCGACCGGCGCGTCGTTGACCACGATCGAGGAGGCCTGCGGCTGGTGGCCGTCGGCGGAGGCGATCAGGACGTACGACCCGGCGCCCGGCGCGTTCACGCCGTACGAGCCGTCGGCGTGCGCGACCGCGCGGCCGACCTGGCGGCCTTCGAGCGAGATCAGCGTCACCGCGGCACCGGCCACGGGAACGTCCTCCGCGGCGCGGACATGCCCGGTGACCGGGATCCCGCCGCCGGCGGGGCCGCCGCCCGTACCGCCGCCGTGGACGGCCGCCGCCGGCTGCTCCACGGCGCCCGCCTCGGCGCCGACCAGCACCCGCTCCATGACGGGCTCCTCGGCCGGGACCTCGGCGGTCTCGGCCACCGGTGCCGCGGCCGGGCGCCGGTTCGGGATGAGGGTCGCGATCAGGAAGGCCAGCACCGCGGCGCCGGACCCGACCGCCATGACGACCTTGAAGCCGTCCTCGGAGGGCAGCGATACCCCGCCCATGCTGATGGTCATCTCGGCCAGGATGACGCCGATGACGGCGCTGGCGGTCGAGGTGCCGAGGGACCGCATCAGGGTGTTGAGGCTGTTGGCCGCGGCCGACTCGGACGGCGGCACCGCGCCCATGATCAGAGCGGGCATCGCGCCGTAGGTGAAGCCGATCCCGGCGCCGATCACGCAGGAGACCAGCACGAAGTGCCAGACCTCCGACATCAGCACGATGTTCAGGCCGTACCCCGCGGCCACGATCAGGGACCCGATCATCAGGGTCACCTTCGGCCCGGCGGCCTTGGACACCGCGGCCGAGAGCGGCGCCAGCGCCATCATCACCAGCCCGGACGGCGCCATCACCAGCCCGGCGGCCAGCAGTGACTGGCCCAGGCCGTACCCCGTCGCCTCGGGCATCTGCAGCACCTGCGGGATGACCAGCGACTGCGCGAACATCCCGAAACCGATCGCGATCGAGGCGAGGTTGGTGACCAGCACCTGGCGGCGCGCGGTGGTGCGCAGGTCCACCAGCGGTTCCTTGACGCGCAGCTCGAAGGCGCCCCACGCGAGCAGGACCACGGCGGCCGCCGCGAACAGGCCGAGGGTCGTCCCGCTGTTCCAGCCCCAGTCGCCGCCCTTGGAGATCGCCAGCAGCAGGCAGATCAGCCCGGCCGACAGCCCCACGGCCCCCACCAGGTCGAACCGGCCGCCGGACCGCACCTTGGACTCCGGGACGAAGGCCAGCACGAGCAGCAGCGCGACCACGCCGATGCCCGCCGACACCCAGAACAGCGCGTGCCAGTCGTAGTTGTCCGCGATGAGCGCGGCGGCGGGCAGGCCGAGCGCGCCGCCGACACCGAGCGAGGCGCTCATCAGCGCGATCGCGGAGGCGAGCCGTTCGGCCGGCAGCTCGTCGCGCATGATGCTGATCCCCAGCGGGATCACGCCGGCCGCGAGCCCTTGCAGCGCCCGTCCGACGATCATCGGCACCAGCGTGTCGCTGAACCCGGCGACGACCGACCCGATCACCATCATCAGCACGCTGATCAGCAGCATCCTGCGCTTGCCGTACATGTCGCCCAGCCGGCCGCTGACCGGGGTCGCGACCGCGGCCGCGAGCAGCGTGGCGGTGACCGCCCAGGCGGCGTCCGCCGCGGAGGCCCCCAGCAGCTTCGGCAGCTCGGGGACGATCGGGATCACCAGCGTCTGCATCAGCGAGACACCGATCCCGCCGAACGCGAGGATCGCCACGACGGCGTTCACCCGTACCGGCGGGGACACCCCCGTCTCCGCGGACCGGGGCATTGCGTGGGACATGTGTGGAGCCTCCATAAGGGCGTTCGAGTGGCGAATGGGGAACCGGCAGCGAAGGCCGGCGACCGGCCGCCGGCGCTAGGGGCTCGGCGCGCTCCCCGGCAGGTACAAGTGATATCTCTCTATCACTTATTCCCCAGGAGGCTATCACGACCGATAGTGACCTATCGCTTAACAGCCCGTCGAGTGATCAATGACACAGGGCCGCCGGCGCCGGCCCGGGACCGTCCTTGACGCCGCTCCAGCGCGGAGTAGCGTCCCGAGGCAACGGGGTGAAATCGGGGGCACGGCATGAGGATCGAGCGACTCACCGGACCGCCCGCGCGAGCGGAGGCCGCCACCGCGGAGATCATGCGGGAGTACCTCTTCTGGTGCGGAGAACGCCTCGCCGCGGACCACGGCGTGCGCTTCGACGACACCGAGGCCGCCGTGGCGGCCCACCACCGCGAGTTCACCCGCGAACTCCCGCACCTCCTCGGCCCCCGAGGCCGCCTCCTCGTCGCCCGCACCGGCACCGGCCTCGCCGGCGTCGGCGCCCTCAAGCCCGTCGACACCGCCACCGCCGAGATCAAACGCATGTACGTCCGCCCCGAGGCCCGCGGCCAGGGAGCCGGCCGAGCCATCCTGGAAACGCTCCTGGCCGACGCCCGGACCATCGGCTACCAGACCGTCCGCCTGGAGACGGCGACGTTCATGCGCGAGGCCCACGCCCTCTACCGATCCCTGGACTTCCAGGACAGGCCCATCTTCGACAACACCGAAGCCGCCATGTCCGGCCTGGAACCGTTCATGCTCTTCATGGAGCTACGGCTGCCCCGCCCCTGACGGACGCGGCTCGTTCACGTCGCGGGCCCGGCCCGGGTGATGAGGGCGGCGAGGTCGTCCCGGAGCTCGGCGTGGGGCTCGGCCGCGTGGACGCTCTCCAGCACGTCGAGCGCCTCCTCCGGGAACAGCTCGGGAGACCACCGCTCAAGGGCGCGTACGGCCATCACGCGGTGGGCGTGCACATGGTTGCGCAAGGCGGTGCGGATGATCGCCCACCCGTGGCCCGGATGGGCGCGCAGCCGGC
This sequence comes from Spirillospora sp. NPDC029432, assembly GCF_040703975.1. Classification (NCBI taxonomy): domain Bacteria; kingdom Bacillati; phylum Actinomycetota; class Actinomycetes; order Streptosporangiales; family Thermomonosporaceae; genus Spirillospora; species Spirillospora sp. NPDC029432. The sequence goes on along the minus strand of NZ_JBEZWH010000005.1, from coordinate 115,221 downwards.
TGACGACCAGATCGAGGATGTCCTCATAGGGGTCGGCGTCCCCGGCGGGTGGCGACGGCCCGGTCATCAGCCGCCGCAGCGGCAGCAGCCGTTCGGCCGCGGCGAGCGCAACGCCGACGTCCTCGGCGGTCGCGGCGGCTCCCGCGGCGGGACCGCCGTCCAGAAGCCAGCACCAGGCATGCCGGTTCAGCGGGTCGGACTCCAGCCGGCGCAGGAGCGGATCCCGGACGGGCAGGCCGACGTGGTCGGCGACCCACACCGCCCCGTTGAACTCATCCGGATCGGCGGAGGCCATGCCCGCGGCCACGATCGCCTGGGCCTCGGGCGACGTCAGCAGTTCCCGGTAGAGGTCGCGTACCCGAGCCAGTCCCTCGGCGCTCCAGGGTCCCTGCCCGGCACGGCCGCTGCGCAAGAACGCGTACACCTCCACCAACCGGCACAGCCCGTCCATCGTCGGCGGCCGGGCAGCGATATGCCGGGCATAGTGCCGTACGGCGGTCTCGGCGTCGCGATAGTCGAGGATGCCGGGCGAGGGCCAGGCGAGTTCGCAGAGCGCGCGCAGCACGCGGCCGGCACCGTCCAGAAGGCCGTCGTCCACGGCCTCGGGGCCGAGCGCCCCGGCCAGGTCGCCGGTCTCGGCGACGACATCGGCGAAGTAGACGTCCAGGAAGCCGCCGTCGCAGGCGTCGCGGATCAGCCAGTCCGCGTCGCGCGGCTCGACCCGTGCCCCGCGCAGCGGCCGGAGCGCGTCCACCCGGGCCCACCCGCCGGACCGGCGGGCCATCTCCAGCAGCGCCTCGTGCGGCCGCGACTGCGACGCGACCAGGGCATCGGCGGCACAGCAGCAGCAGCGTTCCAGGGACCCGAGGGCGAGGATGAGGTCGCGGTCGTCATCGCCTCCGGCCACGCCCAGCAGGATCAGTCCGAGATCGACCGCGCCGGCGTGGGTGCCCGTCCGGGCCAGCCATCGCCCCAGCAGGCGCAGCCGCTCCGCGGGCACATGCTCCAGCGCCCGGATCCCGGCCGCCAGCTCCTCGCGGCCGCCGCTGACGTCCAGTTCCCGGAGCATGCCGTCGAGCGTCGCCAGCAGCCCGCGGTCCAGTGGCCACCGGCTCAGCAACCGTGCCAGCCGCGCGACATCGGCGCGCTCCGGAGTGCGCCGCGAAGGCGGCTCCTCGCCGTCCGGCAGCGGACGACCGCCCTGGGGCAGCGGACCGCTGCCGTGTATCCGCCGCAGACGCCGAACATGCTCGTAGTACGGCTGCCCGTCCCCGATGGGCCCGCCGAGATCCCCCCGGCTCATGCGAGCGGGACCCGGACGTCCTTTCGTTCGATCATGGGGGCAAGGTACACCGGCCCTACGACACCGCAGAACGGTCACGTCCGACCAGGTGTGGTCTGTCCCGCTTCAGGGCGTTGACGGGCGATCTTTGCCTCGCGTTCAATGCGGTCATCGGCTCCCCCGTCCGTTAGGTGGCCATGACGCGGCACCCGGCCTCGCTGCGCCTGTCGCCCTCGCGGCGCCCGTGGATCGTGGTCGCGCCGCTCGTCGCCGCCGCGCCGGCGCTCGCGGCCGGGGCGCAGGGGCTCCGGATCCACACCGACGGCCGCGAGCCCGAACTCCACGCCATCGGGACGGCCCTGCTCTTCGCGGCCCTGGGGCTGACGCTGGCCTGCGTCCGGAGCCTGCTGATCACGTTCTCGGGTTTCACCGAGGCCTGGCCGGACGGCCTGTACAACCAGCTGATCGGCCGCGTGGCCGAGGTCACCTGGGAGCGGGTCGACAGGCTGGAGGTCATCCCGACGCTGTTCGGACGCTACGTCCAGGTCGTCCACCACGACGGCTCGCGCATCTCGCTGGCCGCACCGCGAACGGGCCTGTTCATGCGCGGAGCCGACTTCGACCAGCACCTGACCGCGCTCCGCACCTGCCCGGGCGGCGGCCGTTCCCGCCTGCCCGTCGAGCACCGTTCACGCCACCTGGTGCACTTCCAGCTCTTCCTCATGCTCATCTTCGCAACGACCATCCTCGCAATGGCCGTGCGCTGAGGCGGCCTCACCACGCCGCGGCCGAACGTGCGGCCGGAGACCTGGGGGACGATCACCGGCCGCACGACATCCGGCCAGAACGGCCGGCGGAATCGTGCCTCACGCGAGCGTGAGGCACGTTAGGCCTCACCGGTCGATCGACGCCCAAGCCGCGCGGCCACCCGCGCTGTCGCCGTACCCGACCTGATCCGCGTACGCCCCCGCGAGCACCAGCCCGCGCCCGTGCTCATCGACGTCCTCAGGCACCGCTCTGCCGCCCTCGGACACAGGGCCCTCGTCCAAGACCGTGAGTCGCGCTCGCCGCGCGTCCACGCAGAACTCGATCCTGATCCGGCCGCCGGGCGCACCGCTGGCGCTGTGCCACAGGGCGTTCGTGCCGTACTCGCTGGCGATGAGCTCGAAGGCCTCGGCCAGCTCGGGCTCATCGCCGAGCAGCAACCGTACCCAGCGGCGAAGAAACGGGATCGCTTCCTCCGTCCCCGGTACGTCCATTCGCCACACGCGGTGAAGTCCGCTCGACGCTCGCCTCTTCAACCATGAGGGGCCGTCACTTCGCGCCTTCGCCGTCTCGATGGAACGAACACCGCTTGCGTCACTCGATGTGGAGGTCTCTTCCACAGCCTCCATCAGGTGCAAGGCACCACCGCCGCCCTCCGAGGAGCGTCTCGCGGGCGTCTGTCGGGCTATCCTCATCTCGTCTCCCGTCATGGGGGATGGCAGCCGCGCGGCCGGGTCCAGGGCTCCAATCCACGGGCCCGCCGTGCGGCTCTTTCGTTGTCTGCGCAGGCCTTGTCGGCGTCTCTGGCAGCATTCTGGCCACGCTCAGAGCGGAACGTCAATGCACTGTGCATGATCATTATTTCTCTGTGCAGCTATATACATGCACAGAGCTACCTTTTGGGGCACAATGACGCCATGGCACCGGCACAGCACAGCCCCACAGTTCGAGGACGCAGGCTGGCCCGAGAACTCAAAACGCGTCGCGAGCGCGCGGGGCTGACGCTCGACCAGGCGGCCGCGGCATTGGGCTGGAACAGGTTCAAGCTCGGCCGGATGGAGGCCGGCAAGACCAGGGCCACGGCGGCGGACGTGGAACGCGTCCTCGACCTCTACGGCACCGAGGATGCCGCGAGGGCCGTCCTCCTCCAGCTGGCCCGCGACGCGGGGCGGCGCGGCTGGTGGACGGCCTATTCCGGCGTGTTCACCGGCGGATACGTCGCCTTGGAGAACGAGGCGTCCGAGATCCGCACGTACCACGTCCAGCTCATTCCCGGCCTATTGCAGACCGAGGACTACGCTCGGGCGGTCATCTCCGCAGGCGTCCCGGAAGATCCTGATGAGGTGAACAAGCGCCTGCACGCCCGCCTGGCACGCAAGACACTGCTCAGCCGATCGGATGCTCCTTCGCTCAGGGCGGTGCTCGCCGAATCGGCGCTGCGGCAACTCATCGGCGGCCGGCAGGTCATGCGGGATCAACTCATCGAACTCGACCGCATCGCCCGGCGTCCCAACGTCGCGCTCCGAGCCCTGCCGTACTCGGTCGGCGCCCGGGCCGGGGTCGAAGGCTCGTTCGTCATCCTCGGCTACGCCGACCCGCTTGACCCCGACATCGGCTACTCCGAAGGCATCTACGGCAACGTCTACATCGAGGGCGCGGACCACGTGGCGCGCTGCAATGCCGAGTTCGACGCAGTCTGGAACGCCGCGCTCGACGACGAAGAGAGCAAGGCATTCATCGCCGCAATTGCCGCAGAGTTGTAGATAGCCTGCCCCCATGCCTCCAACCCCGGACCTGGCCGCCCTGGTCTGGCGCAAGAGCTCGCACAGCACCGCTCAGGGCAACGAGTGCGTCGAGATCGCGGGTGTCGGCGGTTACGCCGCCGTTCGTGACTCCAAGGACCCGCGTGGGCCTCGGTTCGTGCTTGGCGCCTCGGCATGGAACGCCTTCATCAGCCAGGTCAAGACCGGCCTTCACGACAGGGTGGAACGCGCTCGGTAGCTCGCGGGCGCGGTCGTCGTTGGCGGTCGTTCAGGCGTGGAAGTGGCCGTTCAGGACGGTTATGGCGCGGCCCGCGAGTTCGACGCGGTCGTTTCGGACGGTGACGCCTACGAGGCCACCGCGGGCGGAGGCCTGGTAGCCGATCAGGTCGGTGCGGCCGAGGCGTTCGCTCCAGTACGGGCCGAGCGTGCAGTGGGCGGAGCCGGTCACCGGGTCCTCACGGTTCTCGGGGCGCCGCGCTCCGCCGCCGAAGAAGCGGGAGACGAACGCGTGGTCCCGGCCCGGGTCGGCGGCGGCCGTGACGATGACGCCGCGGACGTCCATGCGGGCGAGGACGTCGATGGCGGGGGCGAGCCCGCGCACCGTCGCTTCGTCGGCGACCTGGACGAGCAGGTCGTTGAGGGAGTTGCGGCCCACCCAGAGGGGCTCGGTGCCGAGCAGGGCGTCCAGGTCGGGCGGCGGGCCGGTCTCGGTGGCCGGGCTCGCCGGGAAGTCCATGAGGAGCCCGCCGCCGTCCGCGCGCGTCACGGTCAGGACGCCCGAGCGCAGCGTCCGGAGCCGGATCGGCCGCCCGGCCGGGGCGGCGCCGGTCTCGTACAGCGCGTGGGCGCTCGCCAGGGTGGCGTGGCCGCACAGGGCGACCTCGGTCACCGGGGTGAACCAGCGCAGCTCGAAGTCGGCGCCGGGCGCCTCGATCGGGCGGACGAACGCGGTCTCGGAGTGCCTCATCTCCGCCGCGACCCGCTGCATCCAGCCGGGCTCGGCGGGCCCGTCGAGCAAGCAGACGCCCGCCGGGTTCCCGGTGAAGGGGCGGTCGGTGAAGGCGTCCACGACGAGCATGCGCATGACCTGGATGCTAGCCGCCGTGATCTGGCTCACGGGGGTGTCACAGGGGCCGGGGGCGCGGTGTCTTGATGCCGAGCCCAAGACGAGGAGGCATCATGAGCGGCATCGATGTGGTCGTGATCGGCGGCGGGTACGCCGGGGTCATGGCGGCCAACCGCCTGACGCGCAGCGACGATGTGAGCGTGACGCTGATCAACTCGCGTCCGGACTTCGTCGAGCGGGTCCGCCTGCACCAGCTGGTGGGCGGCTCGGACGACGCGGTGGTGGACTACCGGGAGGTGCTGGCCGAGCGCGTGCGGCTGCTGGTCGGCACCGTGACGCGGATCGACGCGGCCGGGCGCGGCGTCGAGCTGGAGGACGGCGGAACGGTCGGCTACGACTACCTGGTCTACGCGGTGGGCAGCGGCAGCGCGGACCCGGGCGTGCCGGGGGCGGCCGAGTTCGCCTACCCGATCGCGGGATTGGAGGAGGCGCGGCGGCTGCGGTCCGTGCTGGACGGCGCGTCCGCGCAGGCCCCGGTGACGGTGGTCGGCGGCGGTCCGCTCGGCATCGAGGCGGCGGCCGAGCTGGCGGAGGCGGGCCGTGCCGTGACGCTCGTCTGCGGCGGTCTCCTGGGCCCGTACCTGCACCCGCGGGGGCGGCGCTCGGTGGCCAAGGGCCTGGCCCGGCTCGGGGTGACCGTGCTCGACGGACCCGGCTCGGTGGCGACGGCGGTGACGCGCGACGCCGTACGCCTTGAGGACGGCCGGGAGCTGCCGAGCGAGGTGACGATCTGGGCCGCCGGGTTCGGCGTGCCCGACCTGGCGGCGCGCAGCGGGCTGAGCACCGACGCCGCCGGGCGCCTGCTCACCGACGAGACGCTGACCAGCGTGGACGACGAGCGCGTCGTCGCGACCGGGGACGCGGCCGCCCCGTCGGGCCTGCCGCTGCGGATGAGCTGCCAGGCCGCCCTGCCGCTGGGCTCGCACGCCGCCGACACGGTGCTCAGCCGGATCGCGGGCGAGCGCCCGGCGGAGTTCGACAAGGGGATCGCCGCCATGTGCGTCAGCCTCGGCCGCCGGGACGGCGTCTTCCAGGTCGCCCACCGGAACGACACCGCGACGCCGCTCCACGTGAGCGGCCGGTTCGGCGCGAAGCTCAAGGAGGCGGCGTGCAAGAGTCCCATCAAGCAGCTGGCGGGCGAGGCGCGCAAGCCCGGCTCGCACAGCTGGATGATCAAGGACGCCGAGCGCGGGAAGACCCTGCGGTCCGGGCGCGCCGGAGCGCCCGCCACCCGCTGACCGGCGAGAGAAGGGTCGGGACATGAGCGACGCGGCCACCGAGGCCTTCCTCGCCCACCGCAATCTGCTGTTCACCGTCGCCTACGAGATGCTCGGGTCGGCGGCCGACGCGGAGGACGTCCTTCAGGAGACGTGGCTGCGGTGGGTCAAGGTGGACACGGCGCGGGTGAACGATCCGCGCGCCTACCTGGTCCGGATCACGACCCGGCAGGCGCTCAACCGGCTGCGCACCCTGAAGCGCCGCCGGGAGGCCTACGTCGGCCCCTGGCTGCCCGAACCGCTGCTCACCACGCCGGACGTCGCCGATGACGTCGAGCTGGCCGAGAGCATGTCGATGGCGCTCATGCTCGTCATGGAGACGCTGGCGCCCACCGAGCGCGCCGTCTTCGTGCTGCGCGAGGCGTTCGACGTCGGGTACGACGAGATCGCGGCCGCCGTCGGCAAGACCCCGGCGGCCGTGCGGCAGATCGCCCACCGCGCCCGCCGGCACGTCGAGGCGCGCCGCCCCCGCCAGGCCGTCTCGCCCGGCCAGGCGCGGGCGGCGCTTGAGTCGCTCCGGCACGCGCTGGAGACGGGCGATCCCCAGGACTTCTTGGACGTCCTCGCCCCCGATGTCGTCCTGGTCAGCGACGGTGGCGGCGTCAAGCAGGCGGCGCGGCGGCCGGTCGTCGGCGCCGAGAGGATCGTCCGCTACATCCTCGGCGGCATCGCCAAGGGCGACTTCGAGGTCACCACCGAGCCGGCCGTGGTGAACGGCACCCCCGCGCTCCTCGTCCGCGTGGACGGCGAGTTCGACGGCGTCATGGCGGCGAACGTCGAGGACGGCCGCATCACGGGCCTCTACTACGTCCGCAACCCGCACAAGCTGACGCGCGTCCAGGCCGAGACTCCGCTGACCCTCCACTGAGCGCGCGACATCATCGTGACGTCACTCCGGGCGGAGTGACGTCACTTTTACTTGACATGACGTCATGACGACGTCATAGTGATGGCATGGATCTGATGCCGTACGTGGAGAAGCTCCGGCGGGAGCTCGCCGTGGCCGCCGAGGCGGGCGGGCCGGAGGCGCGGGCGCTGGCCGAGCGGCTCACCGGGGCCCTGGAGTCGGCCGCCAGGCTGTCCCTGCTGGAGGCGCTGTCGGCCGCGGCGGACGAGATCACCCGCGATCTGGCGCCCGGCTCGGTGGACGTGCGGCTGCGCGGCGGCGACCCGGCGTTCGTGGTGACGCCGCCCGAGCCGGGACCGCCCCCGGCCGGCGCCGGCGCCGAGGCGGAGTCCGCGGCGCCCGCCACTCCGCCGGTCGCGGAGGAGGGCGGCACCGCGCGGATGACGCTGCGGCTTCCCGAGCATCTCAAGGTGCGCGCGGAGGAGGCCGCGGGACGGCAGGGGATGTCGGTCAACGCCTGGCTGGTCCGCGCCGTCTCCGCCGCGCTGGAGGAGGGCGCCGGGAGCCGTCCCGCCGACCCGGCGCGGCGGCCGCAGAGCGGGCGCGGCTACACCGGCTGGGTGCGCTAGCGGCGCCCACGCCCCGTCACAGTTCACCCCGTCACACTTCGCCCGGCCCGAGGCCGGGATGTTCCACCGGACCCATGAGGAGGGCTCCGCCATGCCCGTTTTCGACACGCCCGAACCGATCACCGCCGAGATCCAGACCTACCTGGGCCAGGTCCGCGTCCACGCGAGCGCCCGCGCCGACACCGTCGTGGAGGTGCGCCCCGCGGATCCGTCCACCCCGGCGAGCGTGCAGGCCGCCGAGCGGACGATCGTCGAGTTCTCCGGCGAGCGGCTGCTGGTCAAGGGCCCCAGGCCCAACGTCCTAGGGCAGCTGCGGACCTGGCGCGGCTCCATCGACGTGACCGTCGAGCTGCCGGCCGGCTCCCGCGTCGAGGCCGACGTCGCCGCGGAGCTCATCACGACCGGCCCGCTCGGCCGGACGTCGCTGCGCAGCTCGTACGGCGACGCCCGCCTGGAGGAGACCGGCCCGCTGGAGGCCAGGACGTCCACCGGCGACATCGCCGTCGACCGGGTGACCGGGGCCGCGGAGGTGACCACGTCCACCGGGTCGATCCGGATCGGGACGATCGACGGCCCCGGCACCCTCAAGGCGTCCACCGGCGCCATCACCTTCGGCGAGGTGACCGGAGAGCTGCACCTGAAGACCGGCACCGGCGACATCACGGTCGACCGGGTGGCGGGCGACCTCTCCGCCAAGACCGCGCACGGCCGGATCCGGATCGGCGCGGCGGAGAGCGGCACCGTCCGGCTGGAGACCGGCCACGGCAAGGTCGGCATCGGCATCGCCGCGGGCACCGCCGCCTGGCTGGACCTGCACTCGAAGAACGGCGTGGTGCGCAACGGCATGGACGCCGCGGAAGGCCCCGGCACCACCGACACGGTCGTCGAGGTGCACGCGCACACCAACTGGGGCGACATCGACGTCCACCGGTCCTGACATCCGAAACAGCAGCGAGGAGACCCCCATGACCGACGCGATCACGGCGGACGGGCTCGTCAAGAGATACGGCGAGGTGACCGCCCTGGACGGGCTGAGCTTCTCCGTGCCGCAGGGCACGGTGCTGGCCCTGCTCGGCCCGAACGGCGCGGGCAAGACCACGACGGTACGGGTGCTGACCACCCTGCTGGCGCCCGACGGCGGCCGCGCCACCGTCGCCGGATGCGACGTCGTCCGCGACGCCCGGCGGCTGCGCTCGCACATCGGCCTGTCGGGCCAGTACGCCGCCGTCGACGAGCACCTCACCGGCGCCGAGAACCTGGAGATGGTCGGGCGGCTCTACCACCTCGGCGCCAAGCGCGCCAAGGCCCGCGCCCGCGAGCTGCTCGAACGCTTCGACCTCGCCGGCGCCGCCGACCGTCCGGTGAAGGGCTACTCCGGCGGCATGCGGCGCCGGATCGACCTCGCCGGCGCGCTGGTCGCCGACCCGCCGGTGCTGTTCCTGGACGAGCCCACCACCGGCCTGGACCCCCGCGCCCGCGCCGCGCTGTGGGACACCATCGCCGAGCTCGTCGCGGGCGGCAGCACGCTGCTGCTGACCACCCAGTACATGGAGGAGGCCGACCGGCTCGCCGACCAGATCATGGTGGTCGACCACGGCCGCGCCATCGCCCGCGGCACCGCCGACGAGCTCAAGGACCAGGTCGGCGGCAACCGCATCGAGGTGACCGTGACCGACGCCGCCGAGCTGGAGACCGCCCGGGAGGCCCTCGCCTGGGCCGCGGTCGGCGCGATGCAGACGGTGCCGGAGTCGCTGCGGATCACCGTCCCGGTGACCGACGGCCCCGAGTCGCTCCGCCAGAGCCTCGGCCGGCTGGCCGAGGCGGGGGTCCGGGTACGGGACGCCGGGCTGCGGCGGCCCACCCTCGACGACGTCTACCTCACCCTGACCGGGCGCCGCGCGCCCGGCGCCGACGAGCCGGTCCAGGAGGCCGCCCGATGAACCCGCTCACCATGCCCGTCGCCGATGGCTGGACCATCGCCAGGCGCAACACCCTGAAGATCAGGCGCTCGCCCGACCTGCTCGGCGCCGCCGTCATGTTCCCGATCGTGTTCGTGCTGATGTTCGCCTACGTCTTCGGCAGCGTCATCGACATCCCGGGGGTGCCGTACAAGGAGTTCCTGCTCCCCGGCATCTTCGTCCAGGCCGTGCTCATCAGCGCGCAGACCACCGGCTACACGCTGACGCTGGACCTGCAGAAGGGCATCTTCGACCGGTTCCGCTCGCTGCCCATGGCGCCGTCCGGGGTGCTGATCGGCCAGACCGTCAGCGACCTGCTGATGAACGTCGCCAGCCTGGTCGTCATGGCGACGGTCGGGGTGGCCGTCGGCTGGCGGACGCACTCCTCGCCGCAGGAGGTCGTCCTCGGGTTCGCGCTGCTGCTGCTGTTCGCGTACGCGTTCTCCTGGTTCACCGCGACCGTGGCGCTGGCCCTGCGCACGCCGGAGAGCTTCAACAACATCGCGACCATGGTCTCGTTCCCGCTGATGTTCGTCTCCAACGCCTTCCTCGACACCTCCGAGCTGCCCGCCCCGCTGCGCGTCGTCGCCGAGTGGAACCCCGTCTCGACGTTCACGCAGGCGGCACGCGAGCTGTTCGGCAACACCAGCACCGCGATGAAGGCCTCGGACGCCTGGCCCATGCAGCACGCCATCCCGGCGTCGCTGCTGTGGATCGCCGTGATGCTGCTCGTCTTCGTCCCGCTGGCGACCCGCCTCTACAAGAAGGCCGTCAGCGCCTGACCGCCGGCGCTAACCCGTGAGGACCTGCTCGCGGAGGATGTCGGCATGACCGCAGTGCTGGGCCAGCTCCCGCAGCATGTGAAGGTAGACGAAGCGCAGCGGGAGCGGGCCGCGGCGGTTGCCCCGCAGCTCGTCGTCCAGCGACAGGTCCGCCGTGGCCCGGCGGGACGCCTCGCAGGCCCGCCGGTACTCCTCCTGGACGGACGCGACCGTGTCCCCGCCGTCGAGATCGAAGGACTCGTCCGGAGTGTCGGGGATGCCGATCTCGGTGCGGGGACGGCCGGTGATCCCCTCGTCGAACCAGACCTTCTCGATGAACGTCCCGTGCTTCACCAGGCCGAGGAGGGTGGTCTTGGACGGCACCAGCGAGCGGCGCGCCTGCTCCTCGGTCAGCCCGTCCAGGCAGCCGTGCAGCCGGGCGCGGTGCTCGTCGAGGAACGTCTCGAACTGCTCGCGGAAGGGCGCGTGGAACGTGCCCGGCTCCATCGTCGGCATGCTGACCGGGCCAGGGGCCGCCGCTGCCGCCGGGCCGCCGTCCGCCACGGCCGCCGGGTCCTTGGCATGGTGGTCGCGGATCGCGTCCAGCACCTCGGCGAGCCGGCCGCGCGCCGCGGCCGAGCTGAGATGGTCCAGGTAGTCGCGGGACTCGACGATCTTCCCGTCCCGGACGCGCATGACGAAGACGCCCGGCATGGTGAACGGCTCGCCGGTCTCCACCACGGTGCCCTCGTACCGGAACTCGCCGACGACGACCTCGGGATCGGCGGTCTCGTGGACGCGGATCGCGGCGGGCCGGCGCCGCAGGGTCGGGCCCCGGTACGGCCGCGCCCCGCCGCCGAAGTGGGCGCGCAGCTCGTCCCTGGAGAGCATCGCCGGTTCCTTCAGCGGGTGGAACGGGTGGGACACGTCGGTCCGCTCGGCGTACAGGTCCAGGACGTCCTCCCAGCGCTCCTCACAGACGCCGTGGACGAGCTTCAGGAAGACTTCGCGAGGGGTGTCGGTCACCGTCCCAGCCTAGCCAGCACTGGGTGGGCGGCCCCCGGGCGGTCGGGTGGCAGACCGGGTGTCAGTCCGGGCGTCGGGCCGTGTGTCGGGCGGGGCGTCGGGCCGGGTGTCGCGGCGGGCCTTCGCCGCCGTGAGGGTCAGCTCGACCGGGACGTTCGGGAGGACGTCGCGGAAGTAGTCGCGGGCCGCCGTGCGGGTGCCGACGTCCTGGCCCGACCGCTCGGACAGGAACCAGCGGTGCTCCAGGACCTCGTGGAAGACCTCCACCTCGTCCAGGCGGTCGCGGAGGGCGGGCGGGATGGCCCGGACGATCGGCTCGTAGACGTCGGCCAGCCACCGGTTCGCGGCGACCACCTCGGGGACGGGCCGGCCGCTCTCGCGCTCCAGATGGCCGCGGTAGCCGGCGATGTCGTTCAGGAGGCGGCGGGCCTGGTTCTCCTGGGCGACCAGGCCGGTACGGCTCAACAGGAGCCGGCGGTGGTGCCCCGGCTCGGCCACCCGGGTGCGGACGCGCAGGCGGGACTCGCCGGGGCCGCCCGCGTCCAGCAGCTCGACCTCGTCGACGTCGAAGCCGAGCTCGTTGATGCGGCGCAGCCGCTCGCCGATGCGGTAGCGCTGGTCGTCCGGGTGCAGCACCTCCTCGCGGGTCAGCTCGTCCCACAGCGCCTCGTACCGGCGCACGGTCTCGTCCGCGATGTCGATCGGGTCGATCTCGGCGGGCAGGGTGCCGGCGGCGCGCAGGTCGAACGCCTCGCCCGCGATGCGCTCCCTGGCGAGGTTCACGTCGTAGTTCCGCTGCCCCTCCGACAGGGACGGGTGCAGCTCGGCGGTCTCGGCGTCCACCAGGTAGGCGGCGAACGCGCCCGCGTCCATCCGGAACAGGACGTTCGACAGCGAGCAGTCGCCCCACATGAAACCCGCCAGGTGGAGCCGGACGAGGAGTTCGACGAGCGCGTCCAGGAGGCGGTCGGTGGGGTGGCCGCCGCGCGGGTTGGCGAACAGGGCGCGGTAGGAGCTGGAGAACTCCAGGAACCGCGTCACCAGGATCGCGTCGATCGGCTCGCCCGCGGTGTCGGTACGGTCGATCGCGATGCCGACGACCTCCACCGCGGGCACCTTCAGGTCGCGCAGGGCGCGCAGCAGGCGGTACTCCCGGCGCGCGAGCCTCCCGTCCAGCTCCTTGAGGGCGTAGACCTGGCCCTCCTCGGCGACGAACCGGACGACATGGCGGGAGAGCCCGCGCTGCCGGATCTCCACCAGCCGGTCGTCGGCCCACTCCTCCAGCGGCTCGCGCCACGGGAGGGTCAGCAGGCCGCCGGCCGTGTCCGCCGGCGGGGTGAAGACGAAGTGCATCGCTTCTAGTCGCTGCCCTTGGACACACCGCCCTGAGACGCGCCGGCCGGCTCCTCCGTCCGCTGCGCCCGGCGCTGCGCCTCGCGGGCCTGGTCGGCGCGGCGGCCCAGCGCGGCCACCCGCTCCTCGTCCCGGGTGAGGTTGTCGCCGGACGCCGGGTCGAAGATGTGCATCTTGCCGGTGTCGATCCAGAGGTCGGCCTCGTCGCCCGCGTTGATCAGGCTGGCCGCGTCCAGGGACACCACCGCCTGGGTGCGCATCTGGTCGCTGTCCAGCTCCTTGGACAGCTCGCGCAGCTGCGCGCTCAGGTCGGCGGGCGCCTCGTACGGGACGTACGCGTACTGCTCGTTGCCCAGCCACTCGGTGACGTCCACCTTGGCGCGGACGACCTTGCCGCGCGCCCGCTTCTCGTCCGAGATCAGCTCGGCGTCCTCGAAGTCCTCGGGACGGACGCCGACGAGCACCACGTCGCGGTCGCCCACGGCGGCGATCTCGCGCTCGTCCATCTCGAAGCGGCCGAGCGGGGTGTCCAGGTGCCCCTCGGCGACGGTCGCCGGGAGGAAGTTCATCGACGGGGAGCCGATGAAGCCCGCGACGAACAGGTTGGTCGGCTGCTCGTACAGCTCGCGCGGGCTGCCGACCTGCTGGAGGACGCCCTTGCGCAGCACGGCGACGCGGTCGCCGAGCGTCATCGCCTCGGTCTGGTCGTGCGTGACGTACACGGTGGTGACGCCGAGCCGGCGCTGGAGGCGGGAGATCTCGGTGCGCATCTGCCCGCGGAGCTTGGCGTCCAGGTTGGACAGCGGCTCGTCGAACAGGAACGCGTCCGCCTGCCGGACGATCGCGCGCCCCATCGCGACGCGCTGCCGCTGCCCGCCGGACAGGTTGGCGGGCTTGCGCTCCAGGTGCTCGGTGAGCTCCAGCAGCTCGGCGGTCTCGGTCACCCGCCTGCGGACCTCGTCGTCGGACGTCTTGGCGAGGCGGAGCGGGAACGCGATGTTCTCGTACACGGTGAGGTGCGGGTAGAGCGCGTAGTTCTGGAAGACCATCGACAGGTTGCGCTCGCGCGGCGCCACCCGGTTGACGACCCTGTCGCCGATCCGCATCTCGCCGGAGGTGATGTCCTCCAGCCCCACGATCATGCGCAGCAGGGTGGACTTCCCGCAGCCCGACGGGCCGACCAGGATCATGAACTCGCCGTCCTGGACGTCCAGGGTGACGTCGTTCACGGCCGGGAACCCGTCGCCGTACTTCTTGACGATGTTCTGCATGGAAATGGCGGCCATGGTTGGGCTCCCTATCTATCCCTTGACGGCGCCGGAGGTCAGCCCGGCCACGATGCGGCGCTGGAACAGCAGGACGATGATCACGACCGGGACCGTGACCACGACCGCGGCGGCGGAGACCGCGGTGGTCGGCGCCTCGAACTGCGACTCGCCGGTGAAGAACGCCAGCGCCGCCGGCACCGGCCGGGCGCTGTCGCTGGAGGTGAGCGAGATGCCGAAGACGAAGTCGTTCCAGCAGAAGAAGAAGGTGAGGATCGCCGCGGTGAACACGCCGGGCGCCGCGAGCGGGACGATCACCTTGCGGAACGCCTGCCAGGACGTGGCGCCGTCCACCTGCGCGGCCTGCTCCATCTCCCACGGGATCTCGCGGAAGAACGCCGACAGCGTCCAGATCGCGAGCGGCAGCGCGAACGAGATGTACGGGATGATCAGCCCCGGCCAGGTGTCGTACAGGCCGATGTCGCGCCACAGGTTGAACAGCGGGCCGACCAGCGAGACCACCGGGAACATCGCGATGGCCAGCGCGAACGACAGGATGATCTTCTTGCCGGGGAACTCCAGCCGGGCGATCGCGTACGCGACCAGCGTCGCGAACACCACCCCGATGAACGTCGCGATCAGCGAGATCCCGATCGAGTTGATCAGGGCCGAGGTGAACAGGTCGATCGAGAAGACCGTCTCGTAGTTCTCCCACGTCCAGTCCTTGGGGAAGAACCCCGGCTGGTTGCCGATCTCGCCGGGCTGCTTGAACGACAGCATCACGATCCAGAAGATCGGGAAGATCGACCAGATCAGGATCACGACGGCGCCGATGATCCACAGGACCTTGGAACGCGTCGACTCCATCAGCGATCACCCCGCACCTGCGACAGGTCCACCCGGAACCCCCTGATGTAGATCACCGCGATCAGCAGCACGGACAGGAACAGCAGCACGCCGACGGCGTTGCCCAGCCCGATCGCCGTCCGGGTGATGGTCTGCTGGTAGGTGAGGAACGACAGCGTCTGGGTGTCGTTCTGGCCGCGCGTCATGATGAAGACGTTGTCGAAGATCCGCCACGCGTCGAGCGTGCGGAACAGCATCGCGACCATGATGGCCGCCTTCATGTTCGGGATCGTGACCCGCCACAGCCGCTGCCAGGCGGTGGCGCCGTCCACCGTGGCGGCCTCGCCGAGGTCGCGCGGCACCTGCGCCAGCCCGGCCAGCAGCAGCAGCGACACGAACGGCGTGGTCTTCCAGATCTCGGACAGGATGATCACGAACAGCGAGGACCAGCGGCCCCCGAACCAGTCGTACTCGCCGAGCCCGAACCACGGGTTCACGAACCCCGACGTCAGGTCGAACGCGTACAGCCACGCGAACGCCGAGATGACGGTGACGATGCCGTACGGCAGCAGGATCGCCGTGCGCAGCGTGCGCCGCAGGAACAGCGCCCGGTGCATCACCATCGCCAGCGCGAACCCGATGACCAGTTCCACCGCGACGGTGACGGCCGTGATGAAGAACGTGGTGAGCACGTTCTGCCAGAACAGCGGGTCGCTCAGCGCGGTGGCGTAGTTGGCGAACCAGACGAACTCGCGGTCCTCGGGGCTGGTGAGGCGGTAGCTGAACAGCGACAGGTACAGCGCGTTGAACAGCGGGTACGCCGTCACCAGCAGCATCACGATCACGGCCGGCGCGGCCAGCATCAGCCCGAGCCGGCGCTCGGACCGGCCGCGATCGGAGATCTCCGGCCGCTTCCTGCCGTTCTCGGAGGCGGCCGGGGCCGTTTCCACTGCGGTCATGCGGAGCCTCCGGTCACAGCAGGGCCTGGTCGCGCAGGACCTGGCGGATGAACGTGGCGGACTCGGCCGGAGTCGAGTTCGGGTCGACGCTGCCGGGCGGGTGCCAGCGGCTCTGCACCGCGCCGGACACGTCGGTGTAGTACGGGGTGATCGGGCGCGGGGCGGCCGTGTTGATCGAGTCCCGGATCAGGTCGGCCATCGGGAACTCCTTGCGGACCTCCGGGTCGTCGTAGACCGAGGCGCGGGCGGCCGGGTTACCGGAGTCGATCATGTACTTCTTCATGTTGTCGGCGGAGGTGATGCACCTGACGGCCTCGACCGCGTACGTGTCCTTGTGCTTGCCGTACGCGCCGATGCCGAGCTCGATGCCGCCGAAGGGGGGCTTGCTCTCCTGGCCGGCGACCGCCCGGGGGTAGCGGGCCCAGTCCATGTCGGCGGGGATGCTCTTGTCGATCACGCCGTCCTTGGCGTCGCCGTTCTGCGCCCGCCAGATGTAGCCCCAGTTGACCATGAAGCCGCCGCGCGGGCCGTTCAGCAGGTTGCGCGCCGCCTCCTCGTCGTCGGTCGACATGGTGGGGCCCGCGGCCTTGGAGCCGGCGAGCTTGGCGATGATGGCCGCGGCCTGCCGGCCGGCCGGGGAGCCGATGTCGATGGCGGCGTCGTCGCCGCGCTCGGCGGCGCTGATGATCCGGCCGCCGGCCGACTCGACGAGGGCGTTGATCCACACCATGTAGCCCTCGTACCGGTTGGCCTGGACGCCGACCGTGACCCCGGCCCGCGCCGCGGCGTCGATCAGCTTGTCCCAGGTGAAATCGGCGGCCTTGGGGTCGATCCCGGCCTTCTGCGCGGCCGACTTCCGGTACCAGAGGATCTGCGTGTTGGCCCAGAACGGGGCCGCGTACAGCTTGCCCTCCCAGGTGGAGTTCTCCACGGCGGGCGGGAACACGCCCTGGGTGAACTGCGCCTTCTCGCCCTCCTCGAACGGCCGCAGGAATCCGGCGTTGGCGGCCTCGGCCACGAACACCGGGTCCAGGCTCATGATGTCGATACCGGAATCCTTGGCGGCCAGCCGCCGGATCAGCTGCTCGCGCTGCTGCGTCGCGTCGTTCGGCAGCACCGAGGTGGCGATCCGGTACTTGCCGCCCGCGGCCTTGGTGCAGGACTCCGCCAGCCGCGCCTGCCCGCCGTTGTCGGGATTGATGTACCAGTTGAGGGTGGGCGGCCCGCTCTCACCGCCGCACGCGGACAATCCCGACGCCAGGAGCGCCACCGCGACCGTCGCGCGCGCGCCCCTGCCCGTACCCCGGCTTCCCCCGTACCGGGTCCGGGTCCTCGTTCGTTCGACCATCGGACCTCCAGAAGCTCCCACCACGTGCGGGCACTTCGCCGGGCCGCATTGCGTGGCGAGACCGTCACCTACTCAAACACCCGACTCAGGAGCTGTCGAGAGTGTTGATCAAGTACCCGGGGGATGGTGATCAAAACGCAACGCATCGGCAACGTACGACACAAGGGAAACTGCCGGACATAAACCACAGAACGGTCAAGAGAACCCGGAGAAATAATGACATTCCCGGTATAAGGGAACACTTCCGGGGTAAATGGGAGAAGGCGTGGAGACCCGCGGACCCCGACCGACCCGCGCGTCCCCACGCCTTCGTCTGTGGCGGTACGCGGCTAGTAGCCGCCGTACCCGCCGCCCCCGTCCGGGGCGGCCGTGGTGAGCCTCTCGCCCCGCGCCGACACGAGCCACCAGACGTCCTGCACGCCCTGGCCCCGAGTGTCACCGGGCTCCCGGTCCTTCTCGAAGTAGTACATCGGCCAGCCGTCGATCGTGAGCTGGCAGGCCGGGTCGCCCGCGCGCTCGATGAAACCGACCAGATCGCGGTCGACGCCCTCGACCTTGACCTTCTTCCAGTTCGTGAACTTCACCGGCGGCCACGCCTTCTTGCAATCGCCGAAGCAGTTGGTCTTCTTCACGCGGTCCTTGTCGAACCGGTACATCACGCGGCCCTTGCCGTCGGTCACGATCGGCCCGTACCGCGGGTCCTGCCTGACCTTGACGACCGTCCAGCCGGCCCAGCGGCCGCCCTCGTCCTCGTCCCGGCCGTTCGCCGGGTCGCGCTCCGGGATCTCGGCCTTCTTCCCGTCGGGCGCCGAGGCGTACCAGGTGCCGCCCACGCCCTGGCCCTTCGCGTCACCGGGCCGCTCGTCCTTGGCGTACCGGTACAGCGGCCAGCCGCCGAGCGTCACCTGCCACGCGCCGTCCGGGCGGCGGACCTTGCCGACCAGGTTCTGGTCCACGCCCTTCACCTCGACCTCACCCTGCCCGGTCATCACCGGCGGCCACGCGTCGGCGCAGGCGTCCTCGCAGGTGGAGGCCGGTGGCCGGGCGGTGTCCTTGTCGAACCGGTAAAGCGTGCGCCCCTCGCGGTCGGTGACGACCCGGCCGAGCCGCTCCACGTCCGCGACCTCCAGCGACGCCGGCCGCACCGCCGGCGGCTCCGCCCCGGCGTCCGCGGACGGATCCGCCGCCGGGGACTGCCGCGCGCCCGCCCCGGCGTTCGGGCCGAGCGGCTCCTGGCCGCACGCGGTCAGCGCCGTCGCGCCGGCCACCACGGCGACCACGGGTACCGCCCACCGCGGGAATTCCATGTCTGCCCTCCCAGTCGATCGAGGCGGAGCGGCCGCACCGCTCTACCGGATCGAGGAGCAGTACGCGGGCGGGCCGCGGCCGGTTCAACTTCCGTCCCGAGAGAAACCCAGAAGCGGGCGGAACCGTCCAAACTGGTACTGCCGTCGCCTCCGGGACCCTCCCGGGACCCGCGGGCGGCAGCCGGCCTACCCGTGGAGCACGACGTGACCGAGAGGCAGTTCGAGAAGGCGACCGCCGTACCGCCCATCGACCTCAGCAAGCCCGACCTCAGCGCGCCCGCGCCCGTCGACCTCGCCAAGCCCGCGCCGCCCGCGCGGCGGCCGGTGGCGACGCAGGCGGGGCCCGCCTGGATCGTCGTCCCCGCCCGCGTCGTCGCCGTCGTCTTCGTGCTCCCGTTCCGGCTCGCGTACGACCTGCTGAAAGCGTTCTTCAGCCTCCTGGGACGGGCGCCCCGCTGGCTCGGCCGCGGCCTGCGCGCCGCGTACCTGGCGGTGCTCCACCCGATCCTGCGCCCCATCGGACTGGGACTCGCCTGGCTGTGGACCCGCGCGGTGTACGCGCCGCTCCGCTGGCTGGTGATGACGCTCATCGTCGGCGGCCTGCGCCTGTTCGGCAGGGGTACGGGCCGCGCGGCCCGCTGGTTCTACACCGCGATCCTGGCGCCGATCGGCCGCGTCCTGGCGGCGGGATTCCGCCTCCTCGTCGCCCGTCCCGCGAAGGCGCTCTGGCACGGCGCCCTCTGGCTGCTGAACATCCTGGTCGTCATCCCGGCCGTCGCCGTGTGGGGCGTCCTCGCCTGGCTGGGCAAGGCGATCGGCACGGGGATCGCGTTCCTGGTCAACTACCTGATCGTGGTCCCGGCCGTGGCGCTGTGGCGGTACGTGCTGAAGCCGCCGCTGATGGGCCTGGCCTGGCTGGCGCGGGTCACCGGCACCGGCATCGCCGCCGGCTGGGCGATCTTCGCCGGCGCGGTGGTCTGGGCCTGGCGGATGCTCGGCCGCCTGTTCGCCCTGCTGGGCCGCGCCCTGTTCGTGATCCCGGCCGTGGCCCTGTACCGGTACGTCCTGCGCCCGATCGGCCACGCGGTGGCCTGGACGTGGCGGGCGTTCGTGGTGGCGCCGTGCCGCGCGGTGAAGAACGCGGTGCTCCTCCCCACCGGACGCGCCGTCCGTTCCGTCTGGCGGGGCACGGCGTCCTGGACGCGCGCGAACGTCACGGGCCCGATCCGGCAGGCCGCCCGGGACGTCCGGATGTCCGTCCGGCGCGCGTTCCGCGGCTGAGCGACGCGAGAGAGCCGCCGCGCCCGGACGGGCACGGCGGCTCTCCACTATTTCTAGGCCTCGGAGTCGCGCCGCGCGTTGCGCTCGCGCATCTTCCTCAGCAGCTCCTTCTTCGCGGCGGCGGCGTCGCCGGAGGGCTTGCCGCCCTCGGAACCGGCGCGCAGAGCCTTGCGCGAGAGGTTCTTGCGCTGGCCTCCGACACCGAGCATGCCGTTCCTGCTTTTGGCCATGTGATTCTCCCTGTGCGTTGAGCGTGCGTTCTCGCGCGTGCCCGGCACAGGGACCGTCTGGATCCCTGTTACCGGAGGGAGCCGGCCCGGGGGCGACGGATGCGCTGTGGGACGGCCCGCCAGAGAGCGGCGGGCTGGTAGATCAACATGGCGCCAGGCTAGGACGCGCGGCCCCGGGACCTCAATCGGTTTTCCGGGCTGAGAGAATCGGACCCGATGTACAGACTCCTGTTCTCCGCGGTCATCTCCAGGGTTCCGGCCGAGGCCGTGCACCATCTCACGCTGCGCGGGCTGCGGCTCGTCCAGGCGGTGCCGGGCGCTCCGGCGCTGCTGCGGCGGGCGCTGGCGCCGCGGGATCCGGCGCTGGCCGTACGGGCGCTGGGCCTGGAGTTCCCCGGCCCGCTCGGGCTCGCCGCGGGGTTCGACAAGGACGCGGTGGCGTACGAGGCGCTGGGCGGGTTCGGCTTCGGGCACGTCGAGATCGGCACCGTGACGGGCCGGGCGCAGCCGGGCAACCCGCGCCCGCGGCTGTTCCGGCTCCCCCGCGACCGGGCGATCATCAACCGGATGGGCTTCAACAACGCGGGCTCGGCCGCCGCCGCACGCCGGCTCCGCTCACGCAAGCCCGGAACGATCGTCGGGGTCAACATCGGCAAGACCAAGGCCGTGCCGGAGGAGGAGGCCTCGGCCGACTACGTCGCGAGCGCCGAGCGGCTCGCCCCGCACGCCGACTACCTCGTGGTGAACGTCAGCTCCCCCAACACGCCCGGCCTGCGGAACCTCCAGGCCGTCGAGCACCTGCGGCCGCTGCTGGCCGCGGTACGGGAGGCCGCGGACCGGGCGGCGCCGCGGCGCGTCCCGCTGCTGGTCAAGATCGCGCCCGATCTCGCGGACGCCGACGTGGACGCGGTCGCCGACCTGGCCCTGGAGCTGGGCCTGGACGGCATCATCGCCACCAACACCACGATCGCCCGCGAGGGCCTGGCCAGCGACCCGGAGCTGGTCAAGGAGACCGGCGGGCTGTCCGGCGCCCCGGTCAAGGCCCGCTCGCTGGAGGTGCTGCGCCGGCTGCGGGCCCGTACCGGCGACCGGCTGGTGCTGATCTCGGTCGGCGGGGTGGAGAGCGCCGACGACGTCTGGGAGCGGATCCGCGCCGGCGCCACGCTCGTCCAGGCGTACACGGCCATGATCTACGGCGGCCCGCTGTGGGCCTCCCGGACCCAGCGGGAGCTGGGCCGCCGGCTGCGCGGCAGCGCGTTCCGGACGCTCGACGACGCCCGCGGCTGAGCTACCCGAGCACGAAGAAACCATCGGCGATCAGCTCGGGGAGCACGGCGTCCGCGTGCGCCCGCACCTGCCCGGCGTCCTGGCCGATCAGCTGGGCGATGGCGGCCAGGAGCGGTTCGAGCGGGAGCGTGCCGTCGCAGACCCCGGCGAGGGCCGCCTCGACCGTGCCGACGCCGGCCGCGCGGCGCAGCCGGTGCTCCTGGCGGAGGACGATCCGTTCGGGGTCCTCGGCGCCGGGCGGGCCGATCTGCTCCTGGACGATCCCGGCCGCCGCCCGCACCAGCTTTCCACAGCCTGTGGAAAACTCTCGGGCGCCCACCAGGCCGTCCAGGATCTCCTCCACGTAGGCGCCGACGGGCTCCTCGACCGCGTGCCGCAGCTCCTCCACCCGCGTGGCGGGCGGCCCGCCCGCCGGCTTCCGCAGCGCGATCCAGCCGAACCCGATCCCGGTCACCCCGTGCCGCTCGAAATGGTCCAGCCACGCGCCGTACCGCTCCCGGTACTCGGCCGTGCCCGCCTCGCACGAGTCCCGCAGCCACAGCTCGGCGTACTCCGCCGGATCCTGCACGTCCCGCTGGACGACCCACGCGTCGCAGCCCGAACGCTCGACCCACCCCCCGACGCGCTCCTCCCACGGAACGCCCCTGACCTGCAGCCAGTTGGCCAGGAAGCGGCAGTGGCCGCCCTCGTTCAGCAGCGCCGGCGCCCCGGTCACCAGCCGCCGGCAGAACTCGTCGCCGGGCATGCCCGACTCCCGGTAGACGTATCGCCTCCCGGGCGGCGCCACGACGAACGGCGGGTTGGAGACGATCAGGTCGAACCGGCGCCCGGCGACCGGCTCCAGGAGCGGCCCCTCCACGAACTCGACGTTCGCCACGCCCGAGAGGCCGGCGCTCATCGCGGCCAGTTCCAGCGCGCGCGGGTTGACGTCGGTCGCCGTGATCCGCCCCGCCCGGCCGGCCAGATGCAGCGCCTGCACTCCACAGCCCGTGCCGATGTCGAGCGCGTTGTCCACAGGGCTGTGGACGGCGAGCCGGGCCAGGTTCGCGGACGCGCCGCCCGCGCCCACGACATGATCGGGCCGGACCGTGCCGCCGCTTCCCGGCCGCACCTTCAGATCGGAGACCGCGTACCCCGCGCCCTCGACCGGCTCCACGCGCAGCCGCGCCCGGACCTCGCCGCCCGACGACTCCGCGAGCCCGGCCGCGACGAAATCGTCCAGGAAAGTGTCGGCCGGCACCGGCACCTGCAACCAGAACAGCCGGACGAGCGCCTCCAGCGGCGAGCCTCCCCCGGTCGCCCGCAGGGCCGGAACGATCTCGTCCCGGGCCAGCGCCCCGCCCGCCACCGGGCCGAGCAGCTCCCGGACGCCGTCGATCGTGTACTCAGCGCGTTCCAAGGCGGCCCCGAGCCGCCGCAGGTGATCAGACACCTGCCCCATCCTGCCGGGTCAGGACTGGAAGTAGACCTCGAACCCCTCCGTCAGCGACGCCGCGACGCGCTGCCTGAACTCGGCGCTCTTCATCTTCGCCGCGTCCCCCGGGTTGCGCATGTTGCCGCACTCGATGAAGACCTTCGGCACCTTGGACAGGTTCAGCCCGCCCAGGTCGTCGCGCGGGTCGAGGGCCTTCTTGCCGCGGTAGTTGGAGTACGCGACGCCCGTTCCCTCGTGGTAGGCGTCACGCAGCGCCCGCCCGAGGCGCTGCGAGTCCGGCACCATCCCGGCGTTGTAGCCCTTGACCGCGATCGGCTGGATGATGTGGAACCCGTGCGCCGACGCCGACGCGCCGTCCGCGTGCACCGACAGCGCCGCGTCCGCCTTGAGCCGGTTGCCCAGCGCGGCCCGTTCCGTGATGCACGGCCCCCACCCGGTGTCGTTGTTCCGGGTCAGGTGCACCTCGGCGCCCTTGGCCTTCAGCAGCTTGGCCAGCCGCTTGGACACGTCCCAGGTGAACGCGTGCTCGTTGTAGCCGTCGTTCGTCGCGGTCCCCGTCGTGTCGCAGGCCTTGCTGCCGTTGCCGATCCGGACCTGCTTGTTGATCTTCGACGCGTTATCGCCGTTCCCGCCGTTGTGCCCGGGGTCGATCACGATGACCTTCCCCCGCAGCGACGCGGCCGGCTTGCGCGCCCCCGTCGCCGCCGTCTGCTCCGAGGTCGGCGGCGGAACGCCCGCCCCCTCGGCCGACGGCGCGCCCCCGCCGCCGCCGCACGCGGTCAGGGCCCCCAGGCAAAGGGCCAGGGCCGCGGCCGAGTGGATTCGCATGGGCCGTCCCCCTGTGATGCCTCCGTTATAGACCCTGCCAGTCTGCACACCGGCCCGCGTACGTCAAACGGAAACGGCTCAACGGAGCGGATCCTCCCGCCCCAGCAGCGCGGCCAGCGCCCGCGCCTCCTCCGCGTCCAGGCCCAGCACCACGCGCGGACGCCCCCACGGGTGATCGATCGAATGGGCCACGTAGCTCGCGACCGACTCCGGCGGCCGCTCGTCCAGCCCCCGCGCGTGGCGCCACTCCGACCACGCCCGTTCCAGCTCGCTCGCCGCGCGCTGGGCGCACGACACCAACTCCGGATCACGCACGACTCGCCCCCCTTGGCGTAGGACTCCGCCGAACCGTGCACCCATTAACCCGCCGCCCGCGCCCGGCGACCCGCGGAATTCGCCAGCCTTGGCCATCCCCTTACCCGCGGCCGACCTTCGCGGGCCGCCGGGCGCGGCGCGCTCAGTGCGCGACGGGCTGCGGCACCGGACCCGTCGTGGACCGCACGACCAGGTGCGGGACGACCAGGTTCTGCCGCGCCACCCGTCCCGGATCGTCGATCCGCGCGGTCAGCAGCTCGGCGGCGACGCGCCCCATGTCCCGGCGCGGCTGGTCGACGCTCGTCAGCGAGATGTGCCGGATCGCCGCCAGATGCGTGTTGTCGTACCCGACGATCGAGACCTGCTCCGGCACCGGCAGCGCCAGCTCGTCGGCCGCCGACAGCGCCCCCGTGGCGACCAGGTCGTTCGGCGCGAAGATCGCCGTCGGCCGGTCCTCCCCGGCCAGCAGCGCCCGCGCGGCCCGGTAGCCGCCCTCCTCGGTGAAGTCCCCCGGCTCCACCCTGATCTCCCCCGCCAGCCCGTGCCGCCGCATCGCCTTCTCGTACCCGGCCCGCCGGTAGCGTGCCGTGGTCGAGCGAGCCCCCTCGATATGGGCGATGCGCCGGTGCCCGAGCTGCACCAGATGATCGACGGCCAGGCTGGCCCCCAGCTCGTCGTCGTCCACCACGATGTCGACCCCGACGACATCGCGTTCCCCGACGACGACGACCGGCACGCTCGCCGCGGCGTCCTTCAGCGAGTCCGGCACCACGCTCAGCAGCACCAGCCCGTCCACCCGCATCTCCAGGAACGCCTCCACGGCCTCCGCCTCGAACAGCGGGTCCCACCGCCCGCTGCCGACCAGCATCCGCAGCCCTTCGCCGTGCAGCGTCTCCTGCAGCCCGTCGAGGAACTCGGCGAAGAACGGGTTGTGCAGGTCGGCCACGATCGCGCCGATCAACCGCGTCCGGCCCTCGACCAGGCTCCGGGCCACCGCGTTCGGCCGGTAACCCAGTTCCCTGGCCGCCTGCAGCACCGCCTGCCGGCGCCGTTCGCTGACGTGCGGGGAGCCGCGCATCACCAGCGACACCAGGGATTTGGACACGCCCGCACGTTCCGCGACGTTCCGGATCGTGGGCTTGGGCACGGTCAGTGACCGGGGGTCGCGCGGGGGACTACTACCTTCACGAGCTGACATGGCACTCCGTCCAGGGGGGCCTGCAGGACCTGCCGCCTCGGCGCTCCGGGCCCGCCGTACGGGCCGGGCACGCCTCCCCCCGCTCGGGGGGAGATGCCATGATGCCCCGCCGCCGCCCCGGCGCGTCGCAACAGCGAGTAACGGGCAGCCGTCAATGGCAGTTCGGGCATGTGGTGCTCTGGATCACAGCCCCGAAAAAGCGCTACATATCACCCTGCGCAGCCGTCCGCGTACGGGGCGGATCCACTCCGGCCCTCGGATACGCTTCCCGGGTGGGAGATCGGGCAGTGAGCAAGCCGAAGAACGGGCAACGCACCCGCCGCCGGCTCAGCGTCGACGAGCGTCGCGACGAGCTGATCGAGGCCGCGCTGCAACTCTTCAGCACCCAGCCCCCCGAGGACGTCTCCATTGACGACGTCGCCGCGGCCGCCGGCGCCTCCCGCGCCCTCGTCTACCACTACTTCGGCGGCAAGTACGAGCTCTACCTGGCCGCCCTGGGCAGCGCCGCCAAGCAGCTCTCCGACCTCCTGAAGATCCCCCCGGAGGGCAAGCCGCTGGAGCGCCTCCAGTCCTCCCTCGAACGCTACTTCGACTTCGTCGAAAGCCACGCGGCCGGCTACACGGCCCTCCTGCGCGGCGGCCCCGCCGACCGTTCCGGCGAGGTGGGCGAGATCGTCGACGGCATCCGCCGCCTCCTCCTGGGCCGCATCCTGCACGCCCTGAACATCGAGACGCCCGAGCCCGTCCTGCGCATCACCCTGCGCTCCTGGATGGCGTCGGTGGAGACCGCGGGCCTGGACTGGCTGGAGAACCGCGACGTCACCCGCCAGGAACTGGAAAGCCTCCTGGTGGACCAGCTGATCGTCCTGCTCCACGTGGCAGGCCGCCACGACCCCACCACAGGCGCCCTCTTCGAAGACCTGACCCGCCAAGAGTTCGCGTCCCCAAAGCGCAACTGAACCACCCGCCCCAGCCGACCATGCCCACCACCTGAGGTGGCCTGCCGAGGTGGTCACGCACCCGAGGCGTTGCGATCGCGTGCGAAGCCAGATTCGAGCGCAAGCGAGAATCTGATCGCGCAGCGAGCCGCCAAGGCGAGACGGAGCGATGCAGCGATCGCCGCAGTGCCCGCCGAAGGAGGGCGTCCAACGCCCGACGCCAAGGGCAATGCAATAGACAGGTCCGGGACCGCGATTCTCGGATGATCGTGGTCCCGGATCCATCGTCCGGGAGAGCTCTGGACCGTGGTCCAGGGGTCTCTCCCGGCCTCCCCCCTCTTAAGCCCGTTGTACGGGCGGCGGGTGCCGTGCGGCGCCCGCCGGCCGGAGTGTGCTACTCCGACCGCTGCTGCGGAATTCCCGCGAGCAGCGCTCGCACCTCGGCCTCGCGGTAGCGCCGGTGTCCCCCCAGCGTGCGGATGGACGTCAGCTTTCCAGCCTTCGCCCAGCGCGTGACGGTCTTGGGGTCGACGCGGAACATCGTCGCCACCTCTGCCGGCGTCAGCAGGGGCTCGGCCTCTGGCGTACGTGCTGACATGTGTGCGGCCTCTCCTCCGTGGACCGATGACAGCGATCCTGCGATTGATCTTCGCGCGGTCACTGATGTCCCCTATGGCCCGAAAGAGCCACTATGACATCACAACGTGTAACCTTGCCACCACTCAACGCGACAAGCAAGTTCCTAGGCGATAGTTGCGTGAGAACTTCCCCCACCGATCGCCCGGACCGTGCGCATCATGGCCACTGGGTCACGCTGCGTGATTCTAGCGACACGTATAGTCGTATCGCGCAGGGATTCGGGAAATTTGTTCAGTACGTCCAAGCGAACGGGGCGTTCACCTGGGGCGGGAGGCGCTCAGCTCGCCGACTGGAGGGCCCGTACGGGGCGCCACCGGGTCTCCAGTCGCTTGTGCATCGCGACCCAGAGTTCGGTCTGGCCGCGGGCCATCGCGGCGAGCGCGACCCCGATCTCGGCGACCGACTCGTCCGCGCACAGCGACCGGTCGTCCAGGAGGTGGACGAGTCCGCCGTAGTCGAGCTCGACCAGCGACCCCGGATGGAACGCCGCCAGCCAGCGGTCCAGCGTCTCGAGCTCGCCCGCGCCGAGCCGGGTCCCGTCGCCGGTGTCGGCGCGGACGGCCGGCAGCGCGGCGGCGATCCTGCCGCGCGCGTCGCGCATGGAGGTGACGTAGATGAGCGTGCGGGTGGCGGACGCCGTCGCCGGGCCGCCGCCCTGGCCGCCGTCCGCGGGCGGGGTCCCGAGCGTGAGGCTCCGCTCGGCCGCGGTGAACGGCACGAACCACGGCAGTGGCACGTGCCAATTGCTGGACCTGATGTGCGGATGCAGGGTGCGCCCGGCCAGCCGCCAGCGGTCGAACGCCTGCTCCGCCTCCCGCGCGACCTGCGGCGGCACGTGCCAGCCGGCCAGCCGGGCGGGCGTCTCCTCCCGGAACCGCGCGAGCGCGAGCCACGACCGCAGCCGGGTGTCCCACGGCGCGACGTAGATCGTGTCCTGCGCGAGCCGCACGTACGCGTCCCCGCTCTCGCGTTCGGGGGCGACGATCGGCGGTGCCGCCACGAGCCGCCGCCGGGCGTCCAGGTGCTCGGCCTCCAGCGCGTGCTCGCGGGCGGGGCGCCGCCGCGACTCGGCATAGGCCGTCCACAGCGTCCGGGCCGGTTCGGGGAAGGCGGTCACCGGTTCGTATACCCGTAGGTACGCGGCGTACGGAAGCACCCCCGCATGGTGACATGCCCCCCGCCGGTACGCCGCCACCGAGACCGCTGTGTTACCTCGTCACTCGGGTGATGCCGCTCACCCTTAGGCTGATCTCAAGACGGAGAGGAGGGCACCACCGTGCCTAATGTCTTCGGGTCGCCCCACAAGGGCACAGACCCCACCGCGTCCCGCTTCGGGACGCACGAGCAGGTCGTCTTCTGCCAGGACGAGGCCAGCGGCCTGCGCGCGATCATCGCGATCCACTCGACGGCGCTCGGCCCCGCGCTGGGCGGCACCCGCTTCTACCCGTACGGGTCGGAGGACGAGGCCCTGACCGACGTGCTCAACCTGTCGCGGGGGATGACGTACAAGAACGCCCTGGCCGGGCTCGATCACGGCGGGGGCAAGGCCGTCATCATCGGGGATCCCGGGACCGCCAAGTCCGAGGAGCTCCTGCGGGCGTACGGGCGGTTCGTGCAGTCGCTGAACGGCCGCTACTACACGGCGTGCGACGTCGGCACGTACAGCGAGGACATGGACGTCGTGGCGCGCGAGTCGCGCTTCGTGACCGGCCGGACGCTCGCGCACGGCGGCGCCGGCGACTCCTCGATCCTGACGGCGTACGGCGTCTTCCAGGGCATGCGCGCCGCGGCCGAGGCGCTCTGGGACGGCCCCACGCTGCGCGGCCGCCGGGTCGGCGTCGAGGGCGTCGGCAAGGTCGGCCACCGGCTCGTCGAGCATCTGCGCGATGACGGCGCGGACGTGGTGATCTGCGACGTGGACGAGGCGGCCGTGGAACGCGTCCGCACCCGCCACCCGGACGTGGAGGTCGTCGCGGACAAGGCGGCCCTGATCCGGGCGGGCCTGGACGTGTACGCCCCCTGCGCGCTCGGCGGTTCCCTGGACGACGACTCCGTCCCGGCCCTGACGGCCCGCATGGTGTGCGGCGCCGCGAACAACCAGCTGGCCCATCCGGGCATCGAGAAGCAGCTCGCCGACCGCGGCGTGCTGTACGCCCCCGACTACGTGGTCAACTCGGGCGGGGTGATCCAGGTCGCCGACGAGATCGAGGGGTTCGACTTCGACCGGGCGCGGTCCCGGGCGAGCGGGATCTTCGAGACCACCCGGCGGATCTTCGCGCTGGCCGCCGAGGAGGGCGTCCCGCCGGCCGTGGCGGCCGACCGCCTCGCCGAGCGGCGGATGTCCGCCATCGGGCGCCTGAAGGGCATCCTGCTCTGACCTTCCGGGCCGGACGGGGCCGCGGCGGGCCCCTCGCGATCCCGTCCGGCCCGTCCGCCTGACACGCCCGGTTCGCAGTTCGATGACCGAAGTCAGGCGACTCGCGGGCACCCGATACACTGGGGATCTCCGCAAACGAGCGTGCCGCCACGTACCGACGATGTACCGAGCCGGGCGCAAAACGGGTACGGTTGTATCCGTGACTGACGCATGGCTCATCAGGCATCGGTTCGTGTGGTACACGCGCGCGTTGATGGGCCCACGAAAGCCCTGACCATCGAGGGGGTCGAGCCAATGGGTCGCGGCCGAGCCAAGGCCAAGCAGGTAAAGGTTGCCCGACAGCTCAAATACAACGGCGGCAACACGGACCTCGACCGCCTGAAGAGCGAGCTGGGAGTCTCCGACCCCGCCCCCGCCGGCGACGACTACGACGCTTACGACGAGCTCGCCGAGAAATACGCCGACTACGCCGACGAGGGCACCGACGACCGCAAGGACGGCACGTCCGGCCCCTGAGTCGGCTCTGAGCCGGCTCCTGAACGTGATGCGGGCCGCCCAACCGCGGCCCGCCCGGCATCGCTCCGCGCCCCCTCCCACCGGGAGGCCCGCGCGGGGCGATGTTCTTTTTGGTACGCCCGGCTACGGGGTGGCGAGCGCCTCTCGTACACCCGGTTCCGGGTCACCCAGATGGGTCGGCGCGGGCCGCGTCGTCAGGCTGCCCATCGCCTTGAGCATGGCCAGCGGCTCCCGGGCGTAGCCGACCGCCGTCGCGCCCATCTGGGACGGGCTGGCGTCCCCGACGCCCCAGGCGTCCAGCCCCGCCGCCCGGCAGAGGGCGACGGCCCTCGGCAGGTGGAAGTCCTGGGTGACGACCGTGAGGCGCGTGACCCCGAAGATCTTCTTGGCCCGGACGCAGGAGTCCCACGTGTCCAGCCCGGCGAAGTCCCGCACGACCCGTCCCGCGGGCACGCCCTTGCCGGCCAGGTAGTCCCGCATCACGGTCGGCTCGTCGTAGTCGACGACGCGGTTGTCCCCCGACACCAGCACGACCTTGACCTTGCCCCGCCGGTAAAGCTCGACCGCCAGGTCCAGCCGCCGCGCCAGGAACAGCGACGGCTGCCCGTCCCGGATCCCGGCCCCCAGCACGAGCGCCACCGGCGTGGCGGGCACGTCCGCAACGCTCTTCCTGTGGCCCGCCGTCTCCGCGTACGCCCACCCCGTGGGCACCACGACCCCGTACGCCACCAGCCCGGCCAGCACGGCGACCGGCCCCACCCACCGCCGCAACACCGGCCACCCAGGAAATTTCACGCCCTATGTGACGCCCGGACACCCCGCACAAGTTCCCGCGAAACACCCTCACAGAGGCGTTGCGATCGCGTCCGAAGGCAGATTCGAGCGCCGGCGAGGACTTAAGCGAGGAACGCCTTGCCGGTCCCCGGGGTGATCTCGCCGAGGATCCAGGACGGGACGTCGCGGTCGTTCAGGAGGCGCAGGGCGGCGTCGGCCGTGTCGGCGGAGACGATCGCCGCCATGCCGACGCCCATGTTGAACGTCTTGTCCATGTCGGCGGTCTGGACGTTTCCGGCGTTCCGCAGCACCTCGAAGATCGGCGGGACCGTCCAGGAGGAGCGCCGGAGGGCGGCGTCCGCCGTGGCGGGCAGGGAGCGGGCCAGGTTGGCCGCCAGGCCGCCGCCGGTGATGTGGGCGAACGCGCGTACGGCGGCCCCGTCGATGAGGGCCAGGCAGTCCTTGGCGTAGACGCGGGTCGGGGTGAGGAGTTCCTCGCCCAGGGTGGCGGTCAGCTCGGCCGGCTGCGACTCCAGGGTCAGGCCGGTGGTGGCGAGGATGTGCCGGACCAGGGAGTAGCCGTTGGAGTGGATGCCGGAGGACGCCATCGCGATCACGGCGTCGCCCGGCTTCACGCGCTCGGGCCCGAGCAGCGCGCCGGCCTCCACGACGCCCGTACCGGCGCCGGCGAGGTCGAACTCGTCGGGTTCCAGCAGGCCCGGGTGCTCGGCCGTCTCGCCGCCGACCAGGGCGCAGCCGGCGAGGGCGCAGGCGTCGGCGATCCCGCCGACGATGTCGGCGATCCGCTCCGGAACGACCTTGCCGCAGGCGATGTAGTCGGTCATGAACAGCGGCTCGGCGCCGCAGACCGCGAGATCGTCGATCACCATGCCGACGAGGTCGTGGCCGATGGTGTCGTACACGCCCAGCCGGCGGGCGAGGTCGACCTTGGTGCCGACGCCGTCGGTGGACGTCGCCAGCAGGGGCCGCTCGTAGCGCAGGAGCGCGGAGACGTCGAAGAGGCCCGCGAAGCCGCTGGCGTCGTCCACCACCTCGGGGCGGCGGGACCGGGCGACCCGGGACTTCATCAGGTCGACGGCGCGCTCGCCCGCGGCGATGTCGACGCCGGCGGCCTCGTAGGACGTGCTCATGCGGAGGTCTCCAGGAGGTGCTTGCCGCGCGCGTCCTCGTCCACGGGGATCGGGTAGACCCCGTCGAAACAGGCCCGGCACAGGTCGTTCTTGGGGATCTGGGAGGCGGCGATGAGCTCGTCCAGGGAGATGAAGCCGAGGGAGTCGGCGCCCAGGGAGTCGCGGATGCCCTCGACCGAGAGGTTCCCGGCGATCAGCTCGGCGCGGCTGGCGAAGTCGATGCCGTAGAAGCAGGGCCAGGCGACCGGCGGGCTGGAGATCCGGACGTGCACCTCGGCGGCCCCGGCGTCGCGGAGCATGGCCACGATCGCGCGCTGGGTGTTGCCGCGGACGATCGAGTCGTCCACGACGATCAGCCGCTTGCCCTCGATGGCCTCGCGCAGCGGGTTGAGCTTGAGCCGGATGCCCAGCTGGCGGATGGTCTGCGAGGGCTGGATGAACGTGCGGCCGACGTAGGAGTTCTTCACCAGGCCCTGGCCGTAGGGGATGCCGGACGCCTCGGCGTAGCCGATCGCGGCCGGGGTCCCCGACTCGGGCGTGGGGATGACCATGTCGGCCTCGACCGGGTGCTCGGCGGCCAGCCGGCGGCCGACCTCGACCCGGGTGGCCTGGACGCTGCGGCCGGAGATCGTGGTGTCGGGCCGGGCCAGGTAGACGTACTCGAACAGGCAGCCCTTGGGCCGGGCCTCGGCGAACCGCTCGGAGCGCACGCCGGAGCCGTCGCAGGCGATCATCTCGCCGGGCTCGATCTCCCGGACGAACCGGGCGCCGACGATGTCGAGGGCGGCCGTCTCGGACGCCACCACCCAGCCGACGTCCTCGAAGCTGCCGAGGACGAGGGGCCGGACGCCCTCGGGGTCGCGGGCGGCGTACAGCGTGCCCTCGTCCATGAAGACCAGGGAGTACGCGCCGCGCGTGACCGGGAGGATCTCGCGGGCCGCGGCCATCGGGTCGCCGCCGCCGTGGGTGGCGAGCAGGGCCGTGAGGACCTCGGTGTCGGTGGTCGCGGTCAGCACGCCCGGGTCGAGCCGGTCGGCCAGCTCGGGGGTGTTGATCAGGTTGCCGTTGTGCGCCAGCGCGAGCCCGCCCGGATCGGTGGAGCGGAACGTCGGCTGGGCGTTCTCCCAGGTCGGGGAGCCGGTCGTGGAGTAGCGGCAGTGGCCCACGGCCAGGTGGCCGCGCAGCGTGTTGAGGACGGACTCGTCGAAGACCTGGGAGACGAGGCCCATGTCCTTGAAGACGACGATCCGCGATCCGTCGCTGACGGCGATGCCGGCGGACTCCTGCCCGCGGTGCTGGAGCGCGTACAGGCCGTAGTAGGTGAGCTTGCTCACTTCGGCACGGGACGCCTCGCTGGGCGGCACCCATACGCCGAAGACCCCGCAAGCGTCCTTGGGGGAGCGGTCCGAGGGGTCGAGGTCGTGGCTCAGAAGTCCATCACCGAGAGGCACACCCGTCAGTGTATGCACGTTAATCGTGTGCGCGAGCTGCGGGCTCGTCTTGCGGCCTATGCCTGGGCAAGGGAGTGGATGGTGGCTTCGTCCAGGGCCGAGGCGTACACCCGGAAGTCCGCGAGAAGGCCGGTGAGTCCGGGCTTGCCCGGCTCGCTGCCCAGGTAGAGGGGGCCCGAGAGCGGCACGACGGCGTGCTCCAGCGGGACGGCCACATCGAGCTGGCCGTCGATATACAGGAACATGCCGTCGGAGTTGACCACGAACGCCACGTGGGCCCACTCGTCCAGCGGGAGGGCCCGGCGGCTGTCGACGTAGTCCGGGCCCTTGATCGTGAAGAGCTGGGTGCGGACGCGGGTGGCGTCCGGGTAGAGCCACATGCCGGCGCTGCGGGCGTCGTGCTCGCCGGCCGGCTTGGCGAACAGGCCGCGCCACTCGCCGTCCGGCGCGGCGGTCACCTTGACGTGGAAGGCCAGCGCGAAGCCGAAGGCCTGGCTCAGGACGAGCTGCGGCACCGCGGGGACGACCGCGTGCCCGGCGCCGCCGAAGGAGAGCGCCTCGCCGTCCCGGCCGGGGACGATCCGCACCGACTCGTCCAGCGTCGCGGCGGGACCGCCCTGGACGTCGGCGACCTCCCGGCCGTCGATGGTCCCGATGTCGAAGGTCCAGTGCGCGATGAGCATGGCGCCGCCCTCTTTGCCGTGCCCCGACCGTCAGTGCCTCCACGCTCGCAGCGTCCGGGCGCGCGGGCAAGAGGGGCGGGGCCCGAAATCAGACGGCCCGTACAACAGGGGTCAGGAGGGCGGCACCGGCAGGTGCGCGGACAGGTCCGCCCGCGGGCCGCTCGCCCTGACCCGGCCGGTCTTCATCGCCTCGTCCCAGGTCAGGCGGCCGGTGGCGAGAACGATCCAGGTGTCTGCGTCCATCTCCACCACGTTCGGCGGGGTGCCCCGGGTATGGTGCGGGCCGTCGATGCACTGGACGGCCGCGTACGGAGGCACCCGGACCTCCACCGAGCGCCCGGGGGCCAGCTCGGCGAGCCGGTCCAGCAGGTGCCGGACGGCGCCCCGCAGGATCGGGCGGGCCGGCCCGGCGCCCGCGTCGTACGCCGCCAGGACGGTCTCCAGCGCCGAGCGGCGCAGCTCGGCGGGTTCGTCGGTTCCGGCGTACGGCGGGAGGCCGAGTACGCTGCGCTGTTCGTCCAGCGCGGCACGAGTGAGAGGTGTTCGCGGCAC
Source organism: Spirillospora sp. NPDC029432 (assembly GCF_040703975.1). NCBI lineage: Bacteria > Bacillati > Actinomycetota > Actinomycetes > Streptosporangiales > Thermomonosporaceae > Spirillospora > Spirillospora sp. NPDC029432. The sequence goes on along the minus strand of NZ_JBEZWH010000005.1, from coordinate 81,054 downwards.
GGCCCGACGCTACCCGGCCCGACGCCGCCCGGCCGCGGCCGCCGGCACGGGAACCCTCGGGCCGGTGGGAGGATGACCGCGCCGTACACGGTCTGCACGGTATGTCGGGAATCCGGGAGACCGGCCGGGGAACCGTTCCCCGGCAGGAGAGTCACGGAGGTTGTGTAGATGGCCGAGGCGCTGCCCCTGCAGCCCGGTGATCCGCGACGGCTCGGCGAGTACGAGATCACGGGCCGGCTGGGCGTCGGCGAGCACGGCGCCGTCTTCCGCGGCCGCGACCGGTCCGGCCGGACCGTCGCGGTGAAGGTGCTGCACCTTCGGGTGAGCGGCGAGCCGGCGGCGCGGTCGCGGTTCGCCGGCGCGTTCGCCGCGGCGCGGAAGGTGTCCGGGTTCTGCACGGCCGGGGTCCTGGACGCCGATGTCGAGGGCGATCGCCCGTACGTCGTCGGCGAGTGGGTCGACGGCCCCTCGCTGCTGCAGCTCGTCGCCGACGAGGGCCCGCGCGGCGCGGCGGTCGTCGAGCGGCTCGCGGTCGGCACCGCGGTCGCGCTGGCCGCCGCCCACCGGGCCGGAGCGGTCCACCACGACCTGGAGCCCGGGGACGTCCTGCTCGGCCGGAACGGTCCGCAGGTCAGCGACTTCGGCCTCACCCAGGCGCTGGACGCGGTCAACGCCGCCCCGACCGGCCGGATCGGCGACGACCCGTCGTACAAGGCGCCCGAGCAGCTCAGCGGCGTCGACATCGGCCCGGCGGCCGACGTGTGGGGCTGGGCCGCGGTGCTGCTGTTCGCCGCGAACGGGCGGCCGCCGTTCGGCGAGGGCTCGCCCTCCGAGATCATGCAGCGGATCATGTACGACGATCCGGACATCACGGCGCTGCCGTTCTACCTGCGCGGGATCGTCGCGGACGCGCTCGCGAAGGAGCCCGCCAAGCGGCCCACCGCGGCCGGGCTGCTCGGCCGGCTCCTGGACGGCGGGGGCCCGCTCGCCGACCGGATGCCGGAGTCGCTGGTCGCCGAGGGCCGCGCGCTCGCCGGCACCCCGGGGCCCGCCGCGGCCGTACCGGCGCCCGAACCGGAACCCGAACGGGAACCGCACCCCGAGCCCGAGCCCGCGCCCGCTCAGGTGCCGGCCGCGTCGCCGCCCGCGAGCTTCGGAGCGCCCGCCTTCCCGGCGGTCCTCGGCCCGCGGAACGAGTGGCCGCCGCAGGAGCCGTCCGACCTCACCCGGGTCGACACGCCGCGCGTCGAGGACACCGTGTTCGACCACGACCCCGCCACCCAGGCGATGGCCCCGCTCGCCACCGCTCCCCCGCCGGATCCGGCGGACCGTACCGAGCCGACGCCGCACCTCATCCCGGGCATGGGCGCGAGCCGGGGCGACGAGGACGACGAGCGCACCTCCACCGCGATCCTGTCGCTGCCGCCCGCGGGCGGCGAGAGCGGGTTCGCCGGGCTCCTGGCGCGGCTGCCGCGGCCCGGCAACCATCTGCTCGGGGTGGCGCTCTCGCTCACCATCGGGGTGCTGGTCGGTGTCGCGATCATCGGCCTGGTGCTCTGGCCGCAGATGCGCGGGGACGACGACGGCGCGCCCGCCGGGAAGGCCGACGGGATCGACGACACCCCGGTCACGGCCGTGCCCGAGGCGTTCGCCGGCACGTGGAAGGGGACGCTGGTCAACACGGGGCGGGGCGCCACGTTCCCGGTCGAGGTGACGTTCGAGAAGGGCACGAAGGCGGCGCGGGCGGTGTACCCGCAGAACGGCTGCACGGGCACGCTCGCGTTCGCCCGCGGGACCAACCGGCAGCTGCACATGTCGCTGACCATCGCCAAGCCCTGCACGGCCGGTGACGTGCTGGTGAGCCGGCAGCCGGACGGGTCGCTGCAGTACGTGTGGTCGGCGCCGGGCAGCTCCCAGGTGGGCTACCAGGGCAAGCTCAGCCGCGACTGAACCGCGAGCCCCTTCCTGGCCTGATTCGGTCGGCGTAGCCGAAATGCCGGATTTAAAGGCTATGTCCAGCAGAGATCCAATAAAGTACCTCCGCCCAGGGTCGCCTCGACCCCGGCCGCGGGCGCCGTGCGCGGCCCCCGCGTGAGAGAAGGAGAGCTCTTGCGGACTTTCCCCCGAAGGGTGCTCATCATCGGCGCGGTCGCCGCGACCGGTACCGCCGCCACCCTGCCCGCCTTCGCCGCCGCCCCCCAGGCGCCGCCCGTCCCGGTGGCCGCGGCGCAGGGCACCCCGGCCCCGGGCCGGTACATCGTCACCATGAAGTCGGGCTCGTCGCCGGCCGGCGCGGCCGCGCGGGTCAAGGCCGCGAAGGTGCAGCGGTACGACCGCGTCCTCAACGGCTTCGCCGCCAAGCTGAGCACGTCCCAGCTCGACCGGCTGCGCCGCGACCCCGCGGTCGCCGCGATCGAGCAGGACCAGATCGTCCGGGCGTCCACCACGCAGAAGTCCCCGGTGTGGGGGCTGGACCGGATCGACCAGCGCAAGAAGACGCTGTCGAAGACGTACACGTACAAGTCGACCGGTTCGGGCGTCAACGCGTACGTCATCGACTCCGGGCTCGCCCACTCCCACCCGCAGTTCGGCGGGCGCGCCTCGATGGTCTGGGTCGCCCCCGAGTTCAACGGCGACGGCTGGGACCACAACGGCCACGGGACGCACGTGGCCGGGACGATCGGCTCCGCGACGTACGGCGTGGCCAAGAACGTCAGGCTGCGCGGCCTGCGCGTGCTGGACGCCGACGGCTACGGCTACGTCTCGACGATCGTGGCCGCCGTCGAGTGGCTGCAGAAGAACGCGGCGAAGCCCGCGGTCGCCAACATGTCGATCGGCGGCGGCAAGTCGGCGGCGCTGAACGCGGCGGTGGAGAAGCTCTCCCGGTCCGGCGTGTTCACCACGGTCGCGGCCGGCAACGAGGGCCAGGACGCCTGCAAGACGTCCCCGTCCAGCGCCGGCTGGGTCATGGCGGTCGGCGCGACGACCATCCACGACAACCGCGCCACCTGGTCGAACTACGGCAAGTGCCTGGACATCCTGGCGCCGGGCTACGGGATCACCTCGACCTGGCCGGGCGGCGGCAAGTCCACGCTGAGCGGCACGTCGATGGCCGCCCCGCACGTCAGCGGGGTCGCGGCCCTGTACCTGGCCGGGAAGAGGACCGCCACTTTCCCGCAGGTGCAGAAATGGCTGAACGACAACTCGACAAAGGGACAAATCGGTCGTCTTGGGAGCGGAACGCCCAACCGGCTGCTCTACAAGTCGGGTCTGTGAGTCGCGTCACGTAAGATGGCCCGGCTCCCAGCGGGGGGCCGGGCCCGGCGGGCGGATGAACCATTCCACTGTCCCCACCGTTTAATCTTGGCGAGGATCCGATTGGTTCCGAACAGTTCGTTATTGTTCGGTCGGTGACTCGCCCTGGGCCCCGGGGTGGGCCGGCCGAACCGGCCTAATCCCGGCGCGTCCCCCCGCGTCCGGGAACCGGGGACCCAAACGCCGGCGGGTCCGGGCTTCACGCCCGGCACGCGCCGGCCGGGGTGAATTCACCGCCCGCCACCAGCGGACGGTGATAGGGCTGCTCCCGGCCCGAACCCGTCAGCTAACCCGGTAGGCGATCGAGGAGAGGAGAGGACGTGGAGACCCCCAACTCCACCCGCCGGTGGCACGCTCGGCTGCGGCGCCCCGCCTTGGCACTCGTGGCGCTCGCCGGTGCCCTGCCGCTGACCGCGGGCACCGTGCCCGCGGCCCATGCCGACCCCGGCGACTCCGGACGCATCAGCAAGTACAACCGCCAGATCGCGAGACTGGAGAAGGCGTACGGCGGCGACCTGGCGAAGCTCAAGGACGCCCAGTACGGCGTCAAGAAGGCCCAGGAGAAGTCCAAGGACCTCCAGGCCGACCTCCGCGTCGCCCGGGGCCTGGTCGCCCAGCTGGCGGCCAACCAGTACATGAGCGGCGGCACCGACCCCAGCGTCACCGTACTGGCCGCCGACGACCCGTCCAACGCGCTCAGCAACATGAGCCTGGCCAGCCACGTCGCGCAGAACCAGTCCAACAAGGTCCAGCAGATCCAGAAGCTGGTGAACGAGCAGGAGAAGGCCCGCAAGGAGTACGAGGCCAAGATCAAGGGCCTGGAGAAGGAGATCAAGGACCTCCTCGGCCAGAAGTCCAAGATCCAGGCGCTGGTGAAGAAGTACAAGCCCGAGTCCCCGAGCGTGGGCATGGGCGGCGTCACGCCCCGGATGCTCAAGGTCAAGAACACCCTGGACATCGAGTTCGGCCCGTTCCCGACCATCGGCTGCGTCCGCAGCACCGGCGACCCGCAGGACCACGGCACCGGCCACGCCTGCGACTTCATGGTCAGTACCGGCGGCTCCTCACCGTCCGCCAGCGGCCGCTCCCAGGGCGACCGCACCGCCAACTACGCGATCGCCAACGCCAACAAGCTCGGCATCAAGTACGTCATCTGGCGCCAGCGCATCTACGACATGCGCAGCCCCGGCTGGCGGATGATGGAGAACCGCGGCGGCATCACCGCCAACCACTACGACCACGTACACATTTCGGTCTTCTAGCCGTTTCCCTGCCAGTGCGGGGTCGAAGCGGCGGGCCGGGCCGTGGCGTGCCTACCTCGACTTGCGTCCGCGGCGGGTGATCCAGGCGAAGACGGCCTGGGAGATCCTCACGATGAAGGAGGGGTCTCCGCCGCCGGACAGCGACTGGGTGCCGAGGAACTTCGCGTTCGGGTTCTGGCGTCCCTCGTACTCGGCGTTGCTCTGCCCAGGAAGGCGCTTCTCGGGTGGGGGCATCGTTCCTCCAGCAGTGTCGCCGAGTCTGCCTCACGGTAAAGGCGTCGGTTGCGGCGTGGCGATACCCAGCGCATGCCGACCGGTCGCGAGGCCAGGTCCGGCCGTCCGGCTCGTCGCGTGCCCTAGGGGCCATGCCGGCACCGTACGGCAACGGTCCGGTCGCGGTATTTTCCCGGCATGTCGCATCGCGTGATCTTCGAGCTGGACGGCCTGGAGGACGACCTCACCCCTCAGGAGCGCGCCTTCGTCGCCGAGACGGCCGAGCGGTCGGGGACGCCCTCCGGCGAGCCCGTGTACGGGACGGTGTCCTGGGACGAGGTCACGGACGCGCTCGTCGCGTCGGTCTCCCTGGGGGACCCGGAGGCCAGGCTGGCCCTGGTGGACTTGGGCGTGCACTTCGCCGGCGACAGGGTCCGCGGCGACCGGCTCCACAGCCAGCTCCACTCGCTCCCCGAGGACCCGTCCCCGTGGGCGCTGGACGCGACCGGGAGCATCGACGAGCTGGCGGGGCGTTCCGCGGAGTGGTTCGCCAGGATGCTGCGCCGTCCCATCGCCCTCTACGTCTGGCTGCACGAGCAGCAGGCGTACGCGGCCCGCTACGTGTTCGCCGACAGCGACGAGACGCTGTGCCAGTCCTATGTGAAGCAGCTGGCGCCCGCCGGCCAGGCCGAAGGGCTGATCGCGGACGGGCACGTGCGGGGGCAGGGCTGGATCCAGACCGCGGGACTGCCCGCGCCGAACCTCTACCTGCACATCCGCGGGGACCGCGAGGCGGCGTCCCTGCCTCCCGGAGTGAAGGAGGCGACCAAGCGCGGGCAGATCTCCGGGGTCTGGTACGAGTGACCCCACGCCCAAGCAGAACGCCCCAGAGAACGGGCGCCGCGGCTGAGGCGTGGCGATACGCCAAGGCGCGGAAAAATTTCTCACGGATTCCGGGCGCCGGTGTCGGATCGGGCCGCGCCGTTCGTAGCACAGGTGAGTGCGACGAACTCAGCGGGAAGGGATCTCCGACATGAAACTGACGACCGTCACGAACGTCTCCGTCGATGGCGTGATGCAGGGGCTCGGCGGGGCGGAGGAGGACCGCGGGGACGGGTTCGAGCGCGGCGGCTGGGCGCTGCCGCTGTTCGACCACGAGGGCGAGGCGTACCTGGGACGGATCTACCAGCGGGCCGGCGCGTTCCTGTTCGGGCGGCGGACGTTCGAGATCTTCGCCGCCTCCTGGGGAAGCGGCACGTGGGGGTCGGACGAGGGCGACAACCCGATCTCGACGGCGCTGAACGGGCGGCCCAAGTACGTGGTGTCGAGCACGATCACCGACCCGGGGTGGGCGGACACGACCGTCATCTCCGGTGACGTCGCGGCCGCGGTCCGGAGGCTGAAGGCCGAGCCGGGCGGTGAGCTGCAGGTGCACGGGAGTGGAAGCCTGGTCCGCTCGCTGCTCGACGCCCGGCTGGTCGACGAGATCATCCTGCTCACCTATCCCGTGGTCGTCGGCCAGGGAACGCGGCTGTTCCCCGCCACCGGCCCGGACATGGCACTCGAACTGGTCGAATCGCAGGTCACCTCGAACGGCGTGACGATCCAGGTCTACCGGCCCGGCGGGCGCCCGCAGTACGCGCCCTAGGCGCAGCGCGAAGCGCCCGGCCCCGTGTGGGGGGCCGGGCGCTTCCGCCGCTTCTAGCCCGCGTAGCTGGGGACGGTGCGCTCGTGCGCGTCCCGCAGCTCGACCAGCGGGATCGAGAAGAGCTCCTGCGTCTCGCCGTCGGTCCCGACGGACGACACGTCGAGAGAGTCGCCGCCGATGATCCCGAGCTGGGAGACGGGGACGCCCGCCGCCTCGCAGAGCTGCGCGACGCGCTGCTCGGCGCCCGGGCGGATCGCCACCACGGCGCGGGCGACCGACTCGCTGAACAGCGAGACGAACGCGTCCCCCCGCAGTGTGATCTTGGCGCCGAGGCCGCCGCGCAGGCAGGACTCGACGAGGGCCTGGGAGAGGCCGCCGTCGGACAGGTCGTGCGCGGCCGTCAGCAGCCCCTCGCGGGCCGCGTTCACCAGCACCGAGGCCAGCGCCCGCTCGGCGGCCAGGTCGACCAGCGGCGGCAGCCCGCCCAGGTGGTCGTAGACGACGTGGGCCCACTCGGAGCCGCCGAACTCCTCGCGGGTCTCGCCGAGGAGGGCGAGGGTGGCGCCGTCGGAGGTGAACGACATGTTCACGTGCCGGCGGACGTCGTCGTGGACGCCCAGCACGCCGATGACCGGCGTCGGGTTGATCGGCGTGGTGCCGGTCTGGTTGTAGAAGCTGACGTTGCCGCCGGTGACCGGGACGCCCAGGTACTGGCAGGCGTCCGCCAGCCCCGTCACCGCCTGCGCGAACTGCCACATCACGCCCGGGTCCTCCGGGGACCCGAAGTTGAGGCAGTTGGTCACCGCGAGCGGGCGGGCGCCGGTGGCGGCCACGTTCCGGTACGCCTCGGAGAGCGCGAGCTGGGCGCCCGAGTACGGGTCGAGGCGCGTGTAGCGGCCGTTGCCGTCCAGGGACAGCGCCAGGCCCAGGCCCGACTCGTCGTCGATCCGGACGATGCCCGCGTCCTCGGGCATCGCCATCACGGTGTTGCCCATCACGTACCGGTCGTACTGCGAGGTCACCCAGGTCTTGCTCGCCAGGTTCGGGGACCCGGCCAGCCACAGGACCGTACGGCGGATCTCGTCGGGGTTGGACGGCCGCGTCAGCCGGCCCGGCGTGTCGGCCTGCAGCCGTCCGAGGTCCGCCGGCGGCTCGTACGGCCGCTGGTACACCGGGCCCTCGTCGGCGGCCGTCGTCGGCGGGATGTCCACGATCGTCTCGCCGCGCCAGGTCATGACCAGGCGGCCGGTGTCGGTGACCGCGCCGATCGTCGTCGCCGGGATCTCCCACTTGGCGCAGATCTCCAGGAACCGGTCGACCTTGCCCGGCTCGACCACGGCCATCATGCGCTCCTGCGACTCGCTCATGAGGATCTCCTCAGGGCGCAGCGTCGCGTCGCGCAGCGGGACCGAGTCCAGCTCCACGTGCATGCCGCCGGTGCCGGCCGCGGCCAGCTCGGTCGTCGCGCAGGACACCCCGGCCGCGCCGAGGTCCTGGATCCCGACCACGAGGTCCTCGCGGAACAGCTCCAGGCAGCACTCGATCAGCAGCTTCTCCATGAACGGGTCGCCGACCTGGACGCTGGGCCGCTTGGCCTGCGACTCCTCGTCGAACGTCGCCGACGCCAGCACGGAGGCGCCGCCGATGCCGTCCGGGCCCGTACCGGCACCGAACAGGATGACCCGGTTGCCCGGGCCCGGGGCGATCGCGCGCTTGATGTCCTCGTGCTTCATCACGCCCACGCACAGGGCGTTGACGAGGGGGTTCTGCGCGTAGCAGGCGTCGAAGACGGTCTCGCCGCCGATGTTGGGCAGGCCGAGGGAGTTGCCGTACCCGCCGACCCCGGCCACCACGCCCGGCAGCACCCGCTGCGTGTCGGGAGCGTCGGCGGGCCCGAAGCGCAGCGAGTCCATCACCGCGACCGGCCGCGCGCCCATCGACATGATGTCGCGCACGATCCCGCCGACCCCGGTCGCCGCGCCCTGGTAGGGCTCCACGTACGACGGGTGGTTGTGCGACTCCACCTTGAAGGTGACCGCCCAGCCCTGGCCCACGTCCACGACCCCGGCGTTCTCGCCCATGCCGACCAGCAGCGCGTCCGTCTGCGGCGCCTTGTCGCCGAACTGGCGCAGGTGCACCTTCGAGCTCTTGTACGAGCAGTGCTCGCTCCACATCACCGAGTAGATCGCCAGCTCGGCGGACGTGGGACGGCGGCCGAGGATGTCGCGGACCCGCCGGTACTCCTCGTCCTTCATGCCCAGCTCGGCGTACGGCAGCGGCCGGTCCGGCGTCGCCGCCGCGACCGCGACCGTGTCCGTCCCCTGCTCGGCCTGGGGACGCGGCTCCGGCGAGACCGGCTCCTGCGCGGCCCACTGCTCGGCGGGCTCGTCCCCCGCGGTGACGTCGGCGGGCTTGCCGAGCCGCTGCAGGATCTCCGCCGCCGTCACCGGCGCGGGCGCCTCGTCCGGCACGAACGGCTCGTTCGCCGTCTCCTGGGTGGGCCCACCGGGCCCGCCCTCACCCTCCGACCCCGCGGGATGCTCACCCGACACCGCGGCCTGCGGGCCCGTGTTACCCGGAACGGCGGCCTGCGGGCCCGTGTTACCCGGACCGGCGGCCTGCGGACCGGTGTTGCCCGGCGCGGCGTACTGCGGGCCTGCCTCGGGCTGAACGGCGGGCTGCGGCCCCGTGTTACCGGGAACGGCCGCCTGCGGGCCCGTGTTGCTCGGCACGCCGTACTGCGGCCCCTGCTCAGGCTGGACGGCGGGCTGCGGGCCTGTGTTGCCGGAAACGGCAGGCTGCGGCCCGGTGTTGCCCGGCACCGCGTACTGCGGACCTGGCCCGGACTGCACGGCAGGCTGCGGGCCCGTGTTGCCCGGCACGCCGTACTGCTGGCCTGCCTCGGGCTGGACGGCGGGCTGGGGGCCCGTGTTGCCGGAAACGGCAGGCTGCGGCCCAGTGTTGCCCGGCGCGCCGTACTGCGGGCCCTGCTCAGGCTGGACGGCGGGCTGCGGGCCCGTGTTGCCCGGCACGCCGTACTGCTGGCCTGCCTCGGGCTGGACGGCGGGCTGCGGGCCCGTGTTGCCCGGCACGCCGTACTGCTGGCCTGCCTCGGGCTGGACGGCGGGCTGCGGGCCGGTGTTGCCCGGTACGGGCGGCTGCGGGCCCGTGTCGGCCGGGACGGCGGGCTGGGGGCCCGTGTTGCCGGTGCGGGCGGCGGCCTCGCGTTCGCCTTCCTCGCGGACGGCCTCGTACGCCTGGGTGACCGAGGGGTCGACCGGCTGCAGCTCGGGGTCGTCGGCGTCGGACTTCAGCTCGACGAGCCACTCCAGGCTCGGCTCGTCGGACGAACCGGGCGCGGGGGCGTCCGGGGTGCCGGGAGAGGTGGGCGGCTGCTCGCTCATGCGTTGACCAGTCTCTTGACGATCGAGGTGAAGAAGCCGAGCCCGTCGGTGGACGGACCGGTGAGGGACTCCACGGCGTGCTCGGGGTGGGGCATCAGGCCGACCACGTTGCCGGCCTCGTTGGAGATGCCCGCGATGTCGTTGAGGGAGCCGTTGGGGTTCAGGTCGAGATAGCGGGCGACGATGCGGCCGCTCTCCTCCAGCTCCTCCAGGGTCTCCTTGTCCGCGGTGAAGCGGCCGTCCGCGTTCTTGATCGGGATGACCAGTTCCTGGCCCTCGCTGTAGTCGGCGGTCCAGGCCGTCCCGGCGTTGTCGACGCGGAGCCGCTGGTCGCGGCAGACGAAGTGCAGGCCGGCGTTGGGCAGCAGGGCGCCGGGCAGCAGGTGCGACTCGCAGAGGACCTGGAACCCGTTGCAGATGCCGAGGACCGGCAGGCCCGCCTCGGCGGCGGCGACCAGCTCGGTCATCAGCGGGGCGAACCGGGCGATCGCTCCGGCGCGCAGGTAGTCCCCATAGGAGAACCCTCCGGGGAGCACGACGGCGTCCACGCCTTGCAGGTCGTGGTCGGCGTGCCAGAGGGCGACGGGCTCGGCCCCCGCGAGCCGTACGGCTCTGGCGGCGTCACGATCGTCGAGGGAACCTGGGAAGGTGATGACCCCAACCCGGGCAGCGTCCATCTCTTCTGTTCCTCCGAAATGAGGGCGGCCGGGGCTGGGCGGCTCTCTTCGCCGAACAGCGATGCCGATCACCGGTGCGCGGTGCGTACCCCGCGCGCGGGTCCCAATCTACCCGGCGCTGTGCATGAGCCTGCCGTCGAGGCGCCTGATCAGGGCCTCGTCACGCCAGGTCAGGCGCTTGTGAAGGTGGACGACGGTGCCGTGTTCGGGGGCCGAGTCGATGCTCAGTTCGTCCACCAGCGCCCGCATGATCCTAATACCGCGGCCTGATTCGGCCAAATCGTCCGGTTCTGTGAGCGGTGGTGCTTTCCGCGGGCCCCGTCCGCCGTCCTCGATCCGCAGCCGGCAGGCGCCGTCGTCGACACTCCCCGTCACCTCGAAATCACCGGACGCGCGGGCGTGCTGGATCACATTCGTGCACGCCTCGGACGCGGCCACGAGGATATCCCCGACGCAGTCTTCGGAAACGCCCAGTGCGCGCAGCGCGTCCCCCAGCACGCGCCGGATCACCGGGATGCTCAACGCCTCGCGCGGTAGTGCGAGCGAGAACTTCATGTCCACCGGTCACCTCGTGTCATGCCCCGCGGCCGAGGCCGCGGTCCCCCGAGCGCGCTGCGCGTCTCGACGTCGCTAAGGTTTCCCCGGCGGTATCTTGCGTAATCGTTGGACCGTCGGCTCTTTCGGTGAAATCTCGGTTGCCGGCAGGCCGCTTTACCCTGCACGGCCGGGACGGCCACCTTCGGCCGCCGGGCGAATCGGACGTTCCAGAAAAGGATCCGAATCGATTGGAACGCGGCAAGATCAATGGGCCCGGCCGGCAATTGCGGCCATTCGCCTCAGAGAACGTGCACCTCGAAGTTCTCGATCACCGGATTGGCCAGCAGCGTCTCGGCGATCTTGCGGACCCGGTCCAGGGCCTCGTCGTCGGCCGGGCCGTCCAGCTCGACCTCGAAGCGCTTGCCCTGCCGGACGGCGGCGACGCCTTCGAAGCCCATCTGCGGCAGCTTGCGGGCGATCGCCTGCCCCTGCGGGTCGAGGATCTCCGGCTTGAGCATGACGTCGACGACCACGCGAGCCACGACCGCCCCCTTATTGATCTGCGGTTTCCTTACCGTCAGAAGCGTACGGCACCATGGCCTGAGCCCGACCACCCGTCCCCCGGAGTCGTCCGATGAACATCGATGAGCTGTCACCACCGGAGCGCCGCCTGTGGGAGGCGTTCCCCCGCGGTGAGTCCGTCGACCTGTCCAGCGGCGACCCCGTACTGAACGACCCGTCGACGGCCGACCGCTGGGGCCCGGAGCGGATGGTCCGCGCCGAGGTGCTGGTCGCGCTGCTGGCGGGCGCGGTGGCGCCGGAGTCGGGGCACATCGCCGCCGTACGGCTGACCGGGGCGCGGATCCTCGGCGCGCTCAACCTCGGGCACGCGCAGGTGACGGTGCCGCTGGCGCTGACGGGGTGCAGCTTCGACAACGCGCCGCACTTCTACTGGGCGGGCATGAACAGCGTCCACCTGATGCGCTGCCGGCTGCCCGGCCTGATCGCGTCCGGGACGCGGGTGGACGGCCATCTCTGGCTGGAGGGCAGCCAGGTGACCGGCGGCCTCCTGCTGGACGGGGCGCACATCGCGGGCATCCTCAACATGTCGGGCGTCCAGCTGCTCAACCCCGGCGGCGACGCGCTGCTCGCCGACCGCCTGACCGTGGACGCGAACGTCTACTGCGACCAGGGCTTCGTCGCGAACGGCGAGGTGCGGCTGCCCGGCGCCCGGGTCGGCGGCCAGCTGATCTTCCGCAAGGCGCGGCTGCACAACCCGTCGGGCGCCGCGCTGTACGCGAGCCGGCTCGACGTGGCGGCGAACGTGTTCTGCGACGGCGGGTTCTCGGCGCAGGGCGCGATCCGGCTGCGCGGCGCGCGGGTCGGCGGCTACCTGTCGTTCGTCGGCGCGGAGCTGTCCAACCCGGAGGGCATCGCGCTCAACGCCGACGATCTCGCGGTGGAGACCGACGTCTACTGCTCGGACGGGTTCAACGCCGCCGGCGCGGTCAGCTTCGCCGGCGCGCGGGTCACCGGCCAGCTCAGCTTCCGCGGCGCCCGCCTGAACAACGCCTCCGGCACGGCCCTCAGCCTCCAGCGGCTCCAGGCGGAGGAGGTGCTGCTGCGCCCGGCCGAGCGGATGGCGGGCGTCGCCGACCTCTCGTACGCGCGGATCAACCTGCTCCGCGACGACCGCGAGACGTGGCCCGAGCGCCTCCAGCTGGACGGCCTCCAGTACGAGACGCTCGAACCGCCGCTGCCGGCCCGCGAGCGACTGGGCTGGATCCGCCGCGACACCGACGGCTACCAGCCGCAGCCGTATGAGCGGCTCGCCCAGACGTACCGCTCGCTGGGGCTGGACGCCGACGGCCGCTCGGTCCTGCTGGCCAAGGCCCGCGACCGGCGCAAGACGCAGGGCGTGCCCCGCAAGATCATCGGCTGGCTGCAGGACGGCCTGGTCGGCTACGGCTACCGCCCGTTCCGCGCCGCGAGCTGGCTGATGGGCCTGCTCGCCTTCGGCACGATCGTCTTCTCGCTGCACAAGCCGGGCATTCTCAACGAGGACGACCATCCGCATTTCAACGCGTTCTTCTACACCCTCGACCTGCTGCTGCCCATCGGCGACCTGGGCCAGGAGCGCGTGTTCGCGCCGCAGGGCGTCTACCAGTGGATCGCCAATCTGATCGTCATCGCGGGATTCATCCTCGGGCTGACGGTGGCGGCCGGGGCGACCCGTTCGCTTTCTCGCGAATGACCGTTCCGGGGGTTCCGCGCTTCGCGGGCGTGTCGCCGGGCTGAGCGGGTCCGGGATGGGTAGGGATCGGGTACCTGGGGGCTTGCGCTCCCCGGTGTGATGTCTGCCACGATGGCATCAGCGGCTTTCGTCCCTTACCAGGGGAGACCGGAAGCCCGCTGAGGCCGGCCGGCCAGCGGCGATCCCGCGAACCGGCCCCGAACGAGGAGTGTCATCGATGACGATCGACTCCGTCCGCGGCGCGCCAGCCATCCCGGGGCACGCCGAACCCGAGCTGATCCAGCTGCTCACGCCCGAGGGCGAGCGGATCGAGCATCCGGACTACCCGCTGGACCTCTCCCCCGAGGAGATCCGCGGGCTCTACCGGGACCTGGTGATCGTCCGCCGGGTCGACCTGGAGGCGGTGGCCCTCACCCGCCAGGGCGAGCTGGGGATCTGGGCGTCGCTGCTGGGCCAGGAGGCCGCGCAGATCGGCTCCGGGCGCGCGCTGGGCGAGCACGACATGGTCTTCCCGACGTACCGCGAGCACGGCGTGGCGTGGTGCCGCGAGGTCGAGCCGCTGCGGCTGCTGGGGCTGTTCCGCGGCGTGAGCCACGGCGGCTGGGACCCGGCCGAGCACGGCTTCCACCTGTACACGATCGTGATCGGCAGCCAGACGCTGCACGCGACGGGCTACGCGATGGGGATCCAGCGCGACGGGGTGCTGGGCACGCCGTCGGCGGGCGCGACCATCGCCTACTTCGGCGACGGCGCGACGTCGCAGGGGGACGTGAACGAGTCCTTCGTGTTCGCGTCGGTGTTCAACGCGCCGGTCGTGTTCTTCTGCCAGAACAACCAGTGGGCCATCTCCGAGCCCCTGGAGAAGCAGACGCGCATCCCCCTCTACAAGCGGGCCCAGGGGTACGGCTTCCCCGGCCTGCGGGTGGACGGCAACGACGTCTTCGCCTGCCTGGCGGTGACGAGGAAGGCCCTGGAGAACGCCCGTACGGGCCAGGGCCCCACGCTCGTCGAGGCGTACACGTACCGGATGGGCGCCCACACCACCACCGACGACCCCACGCGCTACCGCCTCAAGGCCGAGGAGGAGGCGTGGAAGCTCAAGGACCCGATCGAGCGGGTCAAGGCCCATCTCGTCCGGGGCGACATGGCCGACCCCGCCTTCTTCGAGAAGGTCGAGCAGGAGGCCAAGGAGTACGCGGCCGAGCTGCGCCGGCAGTGCCTGGCGCTCCCGGACCCGGCACCGCTGGAGATCTTCGACAACGTGTACGCGGAGCCGCATCCGCTGATGACCGAGGAGCAGGAGCAGTTCGCCGCCTATCTGGCGTCCTTCGAGGGGGAGGAAGAGCGGTCATGACCGAGACGATGGCGTCCGGCACCGCGCGTGCCGCGGGGACCGAGACCCTCACGCTGGCCAAGGCGCTGAACCAGGGCATGCGCAAGGCGATGGAGGACGACCCCAAGGTCCTGATCATGGGTGAGGACGTCGGCAAGCTCGGCGGCGTCTTCCGGGTGACCGACGGGCTGCAGAAGGACTTCGGCGAGGAACGGGTGATCGACACCCCGCTGGCCGAGTCGGGCATCGTCGGCACCGCGATCGGGCTGGCCCTGCGCGGCTACCGGCCGGTCTGCGAGATCCAGTTCGACGGGTTCGTGTTCCCGGCGGCCGACCAGATCATCACCCAGCTGGCGAAGATGCACCTGCGGTCGCTCGGGAAGCTGTCGCTGCCGGTCGTGATCCGCATCCCGTGCGGGGGCGGCATCGGGGCCGTGGAGCACCACAGCGAGTCCCCGGAGAACTACTTCGCCCACACGGCCGGGCTGCGGGTGGTGGCCTGCTCGAACCCGGCCGACGCGTACACGATGATCCAGCAGTCGATCGCCTCGCCCGACCCGGTGATCTTCTTCGAGCCGAAGCGCCGCTACTGGGACAAGGCGCCGGTCGAGCTGGACGCGCCCGGCGCACCGCTGCACGAGGCGCGGGTGGTCCGGCGCGGCGACGACGTGACGCTGCTGGCGTACGGGCCGGCGGTCAAGACCTGCCTGGAGGCCGCCGCGGCCGACGAGGGCCGCTCGCTGGAGGTCATCGACCTCCGCTCGCTCAACCCCCTCGACATCGGCACGGTCGTGGAGTCGGTGAACCGCACGGGCCGGTGCGTGGTCGTCCACGAGGCGCCGGTGTTCGGCGGGTACGGCGGCGAGCTGGCCGCCCGGGTGACCGAGAAGTGCTTCTACCGGCTGGAGTCGCCGGTGCTGCGCGTCGGCGGCTTCTCCACCCCGTACCCGCCGTCCCGGCTGGAGGACCACTACCTGCCCGATCTCGACCGCATCCTGGACGCGGTCGACCGTACGTTCGCGTGGTGACCATGAAGCGGTTCAATCTGCCCGATGTGGGCGAGGGGCTGACCGAGGCCGAGATCGTCAAGTGGCATGTGGCGCCGGGCGACACGGTCGAGGTCAACCAGACGATCGTGGAGATCGAGACGGCGAAGGCCATCGTGGAGCTGCCCTGCCCGTTCGAGGGCGTGGTGGCCGAGCTGCTGGTCGCCGAGGGCGAGACGGTGGACGTCGGGGTGCCGATCATCTCGGTGGACGACGGTACGGCTCCGGACGGCGCGGCGAGCGCCGGGGGCGGCGTCTCGGAACGGGCCGAGGCGCTCAAGGAGGACCTCGTCCCGGCCCCCGAGGAGCCGGGGACCGTGGCTCCGGACGCGCCCAAGCGGCAGCCGGTGCTCGTCGGGTACGGCGTGAAGGAGGGGGCGACCAAGCGGCGCCCGCGCAGGCCCGCCAACGGCAGCGCCGCCGCGCCGCCGGCGGCTCCCGCGCCGCACGCCGCGCCCGCCGCGCCCGCGGCGCCCGTCCCGGCTCCCCGTCCACAGCCTGTGGACAACCCGCTGCCGCTGGCCAAGCCGCCCGTGCGGAAGCTGGCCAAGGACCTCGGCGTGGACCTCACGTCGATCACCGGCAGCGGCCCGCGGGGCTCGATCACCCGGGACGACGTCCAGGCCGCCACCCGGCCGGCCACGGCCGCCGCTCCCGCCGCGGCGCGGGCGGACGAGGAGCGGATCCCCGTCAAGGGCGTCCGCAAGGCCACCGCCGCCGCGATGGTGAACTCGGCCTTCACCGCGCCGCACGTCACCGAGTTCCTCCAGGTGGACGCGACGGAGACGGTCGAGGCGGTACGGCGGCTGCGCGAGCTGCCCGAGTTCGCCGAGGTCAAGGTGTCGCCGCTGCTGCTGGTGGCCAAGGCGCTGATCACGGCGGCCGGGCGGCATCCGATGGTCAACGCCCGCTGGGAGGACACCCCGTCCGGCGCCGAGATCGTGGTCGGCCGGCGGATCAACCTCGGCATCGCGGCGGCGACCGACCGCGGCCTGATCGTCCCGAACGTGAAGGACGCGCAGGACCTGCCGCTGCCCGCGCTCGCCACGGCGCTGAACGAGCTGGCGGCGACGGCGCGGGCGGGCAAGGCGAGCCCGGCCGACCTGACCGGCGGCACGATCACGATCACCAATGTGGGCGTGTTCGGGGTGGACTCCGGTACCCCGATCATCACGCCCGGCGAGTCGGCGATCCTGGCGTTCGGCCAGATCCGCGACATGCCGTGGGTGCACGAGGGCGAGCTGGCGATCCGCAAGGTCACCACGCTGGCGCTGTCGTTCGACCACCGGGTGATCGACGGCGAGCTGGGCTCCAGGGTGCTGCGCGATGTGGGCGACATGCTGTCCGACCCGCTGCGCATCCTCGCCTGGAACTGACCGGCAGGACCCGCACGACCCGTACGGCCGCGCGGTCACGGTGCGCCGTGGCCGCGCGGCCGGCGGTGACGATGGTCACAATCGCCCGTTCGGCGATCTTTCCGGGCGTTCGCGGGGTCTCACACGGTAAGGCACCGCAACCCGACGCCCGCAGGAGGCCGCGTGACCACCGTCGCACCCGACCGCCCCGCCACCACCGTGACCGACCGCGCCGAGCTCGTCCCCGTGCCGGAGCCCGAGCGGAGGCCGCGTTCCGGCGTCCTCCGGCTGGCGCGCAAGATCGGCGTCACGATCGCCGGGCTCGCGCTGATCGTCGCGGGCATCGTCATGCTGGTGATCCCCGGACCCGGCGTGGTCGCGATCCTGGCCGGGATCGGGCTGCTGGGCACCGAGTTCCCCGCCGCCCGCCGGGTGAGCGAGCGGCTGAACGGCTACCTGCGCGCCGCCTGGCGGAAGATCCGGCGCCGCAAGGACGCCGCCTGATCGGCCGTCAGGGCTGGTTGTCGCCGTTGTAGAGGCGGTCGTTGTCGCGCCCTCCCGCGTTCCGGCTCTGCATCCGGGACATCATCAGCAGCTGGAGGGCGAACGACACCCCGCCGACGATGATGAGGATGACCCCGATGACGTGGATGTCCACCGGATCGGTCATCGCGTCCTCGGCGATCGCGAACTTGAGGATCAGCCCGAGGGTGATCGTGAAAATGCTGACACCGACACCCATGCGATGACCTCCGCCGGACGAACCATGGTCGTGTTCTTTAACTATCCGCCAGGCTCGGCCGCCACACGTGGCCGGAGGGACCGGTGGGTCAGGAGACCGGAACCGCGTCGATTTTTCCGAACGGCCCCGCGTCGAAGACGACGCTCGTGACGTTCCCCGGCGGCGCCGGGACGTAGACGAACCCGCGGGCGGGCGTGTTCACCGCCGTACGGAACGTGGCGCGCCCGGGATCGACGTACGTGGCGCTGTTGGCGGCCGGCGGGCCGATCCGGACGGCGCGGTAGACGTCCGTACCGCCCTTGACCCGCACGGAGAACGCGGTGAACGCGCCGCCGAGGTAGTCCTTGTGCGGGTAGACGGCGTCCGGCGGGGTGGTGCCGGGGCCCTGGTTCACGATGTCGAAGACCGCGACCAGGTACGCGCCGTCGCGGTAGAAGGGCTTGACGTCGATCCGCCGCTTCGCGCCGGCGAAGGTCGCGGAACGGCTGGCGACGGTGCTCCCGTCCTCGGCGCGGAAGTCCGCCGGGCGGCCGGACCCGGCCGCGGGCGAGGCCGGCGCGGCGGGGGACGCGCTCGACGCGGTGCCGGCGGCCGGCTGCCGCACGATGTAGGCGATCTCCACGCGCCGGTTGCGGGACCGGGCCGCGGCGTCGCCCGTCCCGCCCTCCTTGGCGATCAGCTCGGCCTCGCCGCGCCCCTGGGCGGTGTAGGTGTACGAGCCGCCGAGCCGGGACTTCAGCTCCTTCTCGACGGCCTTGGCGCGGTCCGAGGACAGCTTGAGGTTCGCGGCGTCGGCGCCCTCGCTGTCGGTGTGGCCGCTGATCGTGATCGGCCCCTTGGCGGGGTCGGCCTTCTGCCGCAGCTCCTGCCCGGCCTGGTCGAGCAGCTCCTTCGCGCGTCCCGACAGCTTGGCGGAGTCCTTGGCGAAGAGCGCGTCGGCCCGCAGGTTGACCTTCACGTCCGTGTTGCCCGCGATGACGTCCTTGGTGGCGCCCTCGGTGACGTCGTACAGGTCCACCGGGTTCCCGGGCGTGGCGGCGGTGGCCGCGGCGGCGGCCGTGCCGGTCACGGGGACGCCGGTGAACTCCCCCGCCGTGCCGTTCACGAGCACGGTCAGCTTCCCCGTCGTCGCCGGCACGGCCGGGAATCCAGCGGCCAGCTCCCGCGTGACGCCCGGCGCGAACTGCTCGACCGCCGGACTCGGAACGGGCGGCGTCGGCGTGGGCGTCTGGGAGGGGGACGGCGACGGGCTGGCCGACCCCGACGCCGACGTCGACGGTGTGGCGGACGGGCTCGACGACGTGGAACCGGACGGGGTGGGCGCGGCGTACGCGACCTTCTCGGCCCTCGCGGTCAGCGGCTCGCCCGGCGCCCCAGGCGTCGTGGTGGCGCCCGGCGCCGTCGGTGTCGTCGGCACCCCGGGTGACGTGGGCACGGTAGGCACGGAGGGCACCCCGGGGCCGGAGGGCGCCGGGGACGTTCCGGCGGCGATCGGCCGGTAGAGCCTGCGGCCCACGGGATCGAACAGGCTCACCGCGAACGGCACGGACTTGGCGGCGGTGTCCAGCGACGTGACGGCGTACCGCAGCACGGTCTGGGCGCCGCGCCGTTCGAGCGCCCTGATCTCGACGCGGGCGTGCAGGCCGTCCGCGCCGCCGTACCAGCCCTCCCTGGCCAGGCCGCCGGACGCGGCGTTCGCGCCGGCGGCGCCCGCTCGCGGCGGGTCCACCTTGCGCGGGGAGTCGTCCGCCGTGCATCCGGCGGCCGCCGTCAGGACGGCGAGGACGACCAGGAGTCTGCGAGCCGGCATGGGGGTCAGCGTATAGATCCGGGGCCGTTCAGGCACTAGTGCGAACCCCGTACAAAACGGGACGCCCCCGGCACCGCGCGGGGTGCCGGGGGCGTCCCTGTTCCAGTCCGCGGGAGGCGGTACCGGGCTCTGCGACCCCTGGGGCGGCCCCAGCTTCCCGGGGTGCCGCCCAAAGGGCGGGTCAGAAGGCCGACTCGGGCAGCTCCATCACGTCGAGGGTGGTGTTCTCGGCGATGGCGCGCTCGGCGGCCAGGCGGGGCAGCACGGTGGCGCAGAAGAACTGCGCCGCGGCGACCTTGCCGGTGTAGAAGTCGCGGTCGGCGGGCGAGACGTCGGCGCCGTCCAGCTTGGCCAGGGCGACCTCGGCCTGGCGGCACAGCAGCCAGGCGACGATCAGGTCGCCGAGGGCGAGCAGGAAGCGGCTGCCGTTCAGGCCGACCTTGTAGATCTCCTTCGGCGCCTCCATGGAGCCGAGCGCCCACCCGATCATCGGGTTCAGGATGCCCTGGACGTCCTCCAGCCCCTGGGAGAGGAGGGCGCGCTCGTTCTTGAGGCGGCCGTTTCCGGCCTCGCTCCCGGCGAACGCCTTGATCTCGCCGGCGAGGTGCTGGAGCGCCGCGCCGTTGTCGCGCAGGATCTTGCGGAAGAACAGGTCCTGGCCCTGGATCGCGGTGGTGCCCTCGTACAGGGTGTCGATCTTGGAGTCCCGGATGTACTGCTCGATCGGGTACTCCTGCAGGAAGCCCGAGCCGCCGAGCGTCTGCAGCGACTCGGCGCCCAGCAGCGCGTAGGCGCGCTCCGAGCCGAAGCCCTTGACGACCGGCAGCAGCAGGTCGTTCAGCTTCTCGGCCAGCTCGTCCTTGCGGCCCTCGTGCTCGGCGATCTGCACGGCGTCCTGGTACGAGGCGGTCAGCAGCACCAGCGCCCGCATGCCCTCGGCGTACGCCTTCTGGGTCATCAGGCTGCGCCGCACGTCCGGGTGGTGGGTGATGGTGACCCGGGGCGCGGTCTTGTCGGTCATCTGCGTCATGTCGGCGCCCTGGACGCGCTCCTTGGCGTACTCCAGCGCGTTCAGGTACCCGGTGGACAGGGTGGCGATGGCCTTGGTGCCGACCATCATCCGGGCGTACTCGATCACGAGGAACATCTGCTTGATGCCCTCGTGCACGTCGCCGACCAGGTAGCCGACGGCGGGGTGCTTCTCGCCGAAGGTGAGCTCGCAGGTCGTGGAGACCTTCAGGCCCATCTTCTTCTCGACGTTGGTGACGTAGGCGCCGTTGCGCTCGCCCAGCTCACCGGTCTCCAGGTCGACCATGTACTTCGGTACGAGGAACATCGACAGGCCCTTGGTGCCGGGGCCGGCGCCCTCGGGGCGGGCCAGCACCAGGTGGAAGATGTTCTCGGACATGTCGTGCTCGGCCGAGGTGATGAAGCGCTTGACGCCCTCGATGTGCCAGGTCCCGTCGGGCTGCTGGACGGCCTTGGCGCGGCCGGCGCCGACGTCGGAGCCGGCGTCCGGCTCGGTCAGCACCATCGTGGCGCCCCACTGCCGCTCCAGCGCCAGCTCGGCGAACCGCTTCTGGTCCGGCGTCCCGATCTGCCACAGGATCTGCGCGAAGCCGGGGCCCGAGGAGAACATGTAGACGGCCGGGTTGGAGCCCAGCACCTGCTCGGCCAGCGCCCAGGTCAGGCTGCGGGGGGCGCCGGTGCCGCCGAAGGCCGGGGCGAGGTCCACGCGGTACCACTCGGCGTCCATCCAGGCCTTGAACGACTTCTTGAAGCTCTCCGGCATCGCCACGGTGCCGGTCGCGGGGTCGAACACCGGCGGGTTGCGGTCGGCGTCCTCGAACGACTCCGCCAGCGGGCCCTCGGCGAGGCGGTTCACCTCGGCGAGCATGTCCCGCGCGGTCTCCTCGTCCAGCTCGGCGTACGGACCGGTGCCGAGCAGGTCCTGGCGGCCGAAGACCTCGAAGAGGTTGAACTCCAGGTCCCGGAGGTTGCTCTTGTAGTGCCCCATGAACACTCCGTCTGGTTCCGGCGGCGCTCGTGGGCCCCGCATCTACTGGTCAGTAACTCGACATCATGCTACCCGCTGGTAACCACGCACAACCCACAACCGTACGGGAGATTTACGACACGGCTCGGCTTTTCGGCCTTACCTCGCCGGCCCCGGCCAACACCGGTCCATATCCGCGCCAAGGAAGGGGACAGGACGGCGCCCGGCCGAGCCGCACCGAGCGGACCGGGAAACCGATCCGATAGGTGAGAGGGCATGGATTCGACGGGGATGCCGAGGCTCACCGTGCTCGGCACCGGGTACCTCGGCGCCACGCACGCGATCTGCGCGGCCGCGCTCGGCGCCGACGTCATGGGCGTGGACGTGGACGAGCGCAGGATCGCCAGGCTGGCCGCGGGCGAGCTGCCGTTCTTCGAACCCGGCCTGCCCGAGCTGCTGGCCAAGGCGCTGGACTCGGGGCGGCTGCGGTTCACGACGTCGTACGCGGAGGCGGGCGCGTTCGGCGACGTGCACTTCCTGTGCGTCGGCACGCCGCAGCGGCCCGGCTCCGACGCCTGCGACCTCTCGTACGTGGACGCGGCCGTGCGCTCCCTCGCGCCCACGCTGGAACGGCGCGCGCTCGTGGTCGGCAAGTCGACCGTCCCGGTCGGCACGGCGGCGCGGCTGGCCCGGCTGCTGCGCGAGCTGGCGCCCGCCGGCGCGGACGTGGAGCTGGCCTGGAACCCGGAGTTCCTGCGCGAGGGCCACGCGGTGGACGACACGATGCGGCCCGACCGGCTGGTGTTCGGCGTCGGCTCGGACTGGGCGGAGGAACGGCTGCGCGCCGCGTTCCGGCCGCTGCTGGAGCAGGGCACACCGGTGATCACCACCGATCCCGCCACCGCCGAGCTGGCCAAGGTGGCGGCGAACGCGTACCTGGCCACCAAGATCTCGTTCATCAACGCGATGGCGGAGGTCTGCGAGGCCGCCGGCGCCGACGTGGCGGCCCTGGCGGCCGCGCTGGCGCCGGACGAGCGGATCGGCGGCGCCTGCCTGCGGCCCGGGCTCGGCTTCGGCGGCGGCTGCCTGCCCAAGGACATCCGCGCGTTCGCGCACCGCGCCGAGGAGATCGGCGCCGGGCGGGCGGTGGCGTTCCTGCGCGAGGTCGACGCGATCAACCGGCGGCGCCGGGCCCGCACCGTCGACCTGGTCCGCGAGCTGCTGGACGGGCGGATCTGCGGGGCCCGGATCGCGGCGTGGGGCGCGGCGTTCAAGCCCAACTCCGACGACGTGCGGGACGCGCCCGCGCTGGACGTCGCCCGCACGCTGCACGGCCTGGGCGCCCACGTGCGGGTCTTCGACCCGGCCGCGCTGGACAACGCCCGCCGCGCGTTCCCCGAGCTGCGGTACGGGCGCAGCGCGCTGGACGCGGCGCGCGGCGCGGACGTGGTGGTGCTGCTCACCGAGTGGGCGGACTTCCGCGCGGTCGAGCCGGACGCGCTGGCCGGGGTGGTCGCGCACCGGCGGATCGTGGACGGGCGGCACGCGCTGGACGCGGCGCGCTGGCGGGCCGCCGGCTGGGAGTACCGCGCCCTGGGACGGGCCTGAGCGCGGGCGGGGAATGCCCGTTCCGCCCCTCTTGTTAAGCTGCTGATGAGGGTCCGTGAAGGCCCTCCCGGACGAGGTGCGCGCCGTACCCGGCAGGCGAAGACGGTGCGCGGTCACGACACCGCACGCACACCGCCCCTCCGGGAGGAAAGATCATGGCCTGGTTCCTCGTCGTCGCCGCCGGTCTCTTCGAGGTCGCGATGGCCCTGTGCCTCAAGCAGAGCAAGGGCTTCTCCGAGCCGCTGCCGGCGGTCGGCTTCCTCGCGTTCGCGATCATCAGCTTCGGGCTGCTCACCGTCGCGCTGAAGGACCTGGAGGTCGGCACCGCGTACGCCGTCTGGGTCGGGATCGGCGCCGTCGGCACCGCCGCGCTCGGCATGCTGTGGATGGGCGACCAGGTCACACCGCTCAAACTCGGCGCGCTCGCACTGATCATCGTCGGTGTCGTCGGGCTCAATCTGGCCGGCGGCGGCGCGCACTGACGTGACCGTTCCCGGCCATAGCCTGGTCGATCTTGGCTTGGAACGTAATCTCCCGAAACAACGTCTATGGGGCGAGGATGCCGAAAACGGCGTCCGAAACACGGGAGGAACCCTTGGTCTTCAAGAAGCTCATGCAGGCGGCCGGTGTCGGGGGCCCGCAGGTGGAGACGGTCCTGCACAGCTCGAGCGTCAAGCCCGGCGGAACCGTCACGGGTGAGGTGACGCTCATCGGTGGCAAGCACGACTCCGACATCAAGGGCGTGTACCTGGCGCTGAAGACGCGGGTCGAGGTGGAGTCCGGCGACAGTGAGCACCGCGCCGACCTCGAGTACGCCAAGATGCCGATCGCGGGCTCGTTCGAGCTCGACGACGACGCGCGCTACAGCATCCCGTTCGAGATGCCCATCCCGTGGGAGGCGCCGATCACGCACTTCTACGGCCGGCCGCTGATCGGCACCACCGTCGGCGTCGCGACCGAGCTGGAGGTGGCGCGGGCGGTCGACGCGACCGACCTCGACCCGATCCAGGTCCACCCGCTGCCCGCCCAGGAGCGGCTCCTCACGGCCTTCGCGAACCTCGGCTTCCGCTACCACAGCGCCGACTGCGAGAAGGGCCGCATCTGGGGCGTGAAGCAGCAGCTGCCCTTCTACCAGGAGATCGAGTTCTACCCGCCGCCGCAGTACAGCCGCGGCATCAAGGAGCTCGAGGTCACGTTCGTGGCCGGGCCGACCTCGATGGAGGTCGTGCTGGAGCTCGACAAGCGCGGGGGCGCGTTCACCGAGGGGCACGACTCGTTCAGCCGCTTCGTGGTCGAGTACGCCACGGTCGAGCAGACCGACTGGGAGAAGCAGCTCGACGGCTTCCTGCAGCAGGCGGGCAAGCGCAAGGGCTTCTTCTAACAGCGGCCTGAAGATGCACACCAAGGCCCCGGGGGGACGCCCCCGGGGCCTTGATCGTTCATAAGGTGAACACGTAGAAAGAGGGTCTGTGGCAGAACCCCCTGGACTGAGCGACGCGGAACGGCGGCTGTGGCAGGCGTTCCCCACCGGAACGGTGGTGGCGCTCGGCGACGAGGCGCCCGCCGGGCCGGATCCGGACCGCATCGTCCGGGCGGAGGTGATCTCCCAGCTGCTGCTGGGGGCGTGCGAGCCGCGCAGCGGGTTCGTCCCGGCGGTCCGGCTCAGCGGCGCGTACGTCATCGGGGCGCTCGACCTGTCGGGCGGCACCGTCGAGTACGAGCTGCGGCTGACCCACTGCCGGCTCGCCGAGGCGCCCGACTTCTCCAACGCGCAGGCGCGCCAGCTGCGGCTGTCGAACTGCCGGCTGCCGGGCTTCGACGGCGGCGGGCTGCGCGCCGACGGCTACCTCAGCCTGTCCGGCTCGGAGATCGGCGGGCCGGTACGGCTGCCGCGCGCCCAGCTCACGGGCGGGCTCCGGATGAACGGCACGAGGATCACCACCACCGAGCCGGCCGACTGGGCGCTGTTCGCCGGCGGGATGGTGGTCGAGGTCGGCCTCTTCGCCCGCGAGTGCGAGATCACCGGCGGGACCCGGCTGGTCGGCGCCCGGATCAACGGCGGGCTCTGGATGGAGGACGCCGTCCTCGCCAACCCCGGCCGGCTCGCCGTCGACGCGCAGAACATGGTCGTGGAGGACGCCGCCGAGTTCAGCCGCGCCACGATCACCGGCACCGTGCGGCTGCGCAGCGCCCGGATCAACGGGCTGCTGTCGTTCATCCGGGCCCGGCTCGACTCGGGCGCGGCGGGCCGGATGGCGCTGCACGCCAGCCACATGCAGTGCGACGAGCTGCTGCTGTGGCCCGCCGAGAAGATCAAGGGAGCGGTCGCGCTGTCGTACTCCCGGATCAACCTGATCTTGGACCATCCGGACATCTGGCCGGACGAGCTGTGGCTGAACGGGCTGACGTACGACACCCTCCGCGGCGGCCGGTTCAAGGACCGGCTGAGCTGGATCTCCCGCGACAGGGAGTTCCACACCCAGCCGTACGAGCAGCTCAGCGCCTGGTACCACGGCATCGGCCACGACGACCTCGCGCGCAAGGTGCAGCTGGCCAAGATGCGCGTGCGGCGCCGCAACGTGCACCCGGTCGGCCGCGCCTGGAACGTGCTGCTCGATTGGACGGTCGGGTACGGCTACCGGCCGTGGCTCGCGTTCGCGTGGTTCGGGGTCCTGGTCGGGATCGGCACGCTCGTCTTCTCCGCCAACCCGCCGCGGTCCATCAAGCCGGGCGACGAGCGGCCCGACTTCCACGCGTTCGTCTACACGCTCGACCTGCTCATCCCGATCGACACGTTCGGGCAGCAGCAGGCGTACGACCCGCAGGGCTGGTCGCGGTGGGTCGCGTACGCGCTCGTCGCCACCGGCTGGATCCTGGCCACCGCGCTGATCGCCGGGGTGACCCGCGTGCTGCGCCCGAACTGATCCGTCCCGCGGCGCGTCGACCCTCATGACAGGGAAGAATGGGGCGCCATGGGCATGTATCTGATCACGGGGGCGACCGGCGGCATCGGCGCGGCGACCGCGGGCCTGCTCGCCGAGCGCGGGCACGACCTCCTGCTGGCGGGCCGCTCGGCGGAGCGGCTCAACGACGTGAACCGGCGGATCACCTCGGGGGCGCACGCCGCCACCCAGCTGATCGTCCGGGACCGCAACGGCGACCCGGGCGCCGTCCGTACCGCCTCGCCGCGCGGCACCACCCGCGCCGTCACGCTCGACCTGACCGAGCCCCGCCGGCTGGAGGCGGCGCTCGCCGAGGCCGGGCTGCCGGACCGGCTGGACGGCGTGGTGCACAGCGCCGGGATGGTGGACCTCGGCGCGGTGGCCGAGCAGGACGTGGACCACTGGATCGACCAACTCATGATCAATCTGGTGTCGGCCGCGGAGCTGACCCGCATCCTGCTGCCCGCGCTCCGCGCCGCGGAGGGGCAGGTCATCTTCGTGAACTCGGGCGCGGGCCTGCGGGCGAACCCGAAGTGGTCGGCGTACGCGGCGAGCAAGTTCGGCCTGCGCGCCCTCGCCGACTCGCTGCGCGCGGAGGAGCCGTCCCTGCGCGTGACGACCGTCTACCCGGGGCGTACCGCCACGGAGATGCAGCGGAAGGTGCACGCCCAGGAGGGCCGCGCGTACGACGCCGCGAAGTTCACCGACCCGGCCACGGTCGCCCGCGTGATCGTCAACGCGCTGGAGACCCCGGCGGACGCGGTCGTGGCCGACATCACCGTCCGGCCGCGCTGAGCCGCCGGCCTCAGGACTCCACGGCGCGGCGGTCGGGCCCGCGCCGCAGCACCCAGGACCCGAGCACCCCGCCGATCAGCCCGAACAGGTGCCCCTGCCAGGAGATGGACGGGTCGCTGGGCAGCACCCCGAAGATCATGGTGCCGTACAGCAGCACGACCCCGGCCGCGATGGCCAGGTCGAGCAGCCGCCGCTCGAACAGCCCGCGCCCGAGCAGGTAGCCGAAGAAGCCGAAGATCAGGATGCTGGAGCCGAGCGTGTTCGCCGAGCTGAGGAACCACACCCCCAGCCCGCCGACCACGATGATGATCAGGCTGGCGACCAGGAACTTGGCGATCCCCCGTACGGCCGCGAGGAAGCCGAGGATCACGAATGGGACGGTGTTGCCGATCAGGTGCCCGAACCCGCCGTGCATGAACGGCGCGGTGAAGATGTCGGTCAGGTCGCCGGCGTCGTGCGGGCGGATCCCGTAGTCGTCGAGGGCCCCGCCCATCACGTAGTCGGCGATCTCCAGCACCCACATCCCGGCGGTGACCACACCGATGATGATGGCCGCCGTGACCGCCCGTGCCCCGTGCGTCGCGAGCCCCTCAGACCGATTCACGGACCGATTCTCAGGCCGGCCGCGCGCAGACCACCGGGAACGGTTCTGTCCGGGTACCTGTGGATAGCCCATGTCTCGCCCACCGTCGGTCGTCGATCCCGTCCCGTCATTATCCGCAACGATTGACGAGATCGCATAGTGCCGGGGACGGATCAGGCCGCGGCCTCGCTGAGGTCGCCGCGTACCTCGATGACGGGGAGGCGGCGGCGGGGCGGGGCCTCGGCGGTGCGGCGGAGGTGGCGGCGCTCCTCGGGCGTGGTGCCGCCCCAGATGCCGTCGGGCTCGCCCACGCGCAGCGCCCAGGCGAGGCAGTCGGCGGTCACCGGGCAGTTGGCGCAGATGGCCTTGGCGGCGCGTTCCTGCTCGCGCAGGATCGGCGCCGCGTAGCCGATCGGGAAGAACAGGTCCGGGTCGGCGCCGCGGCAGATGGCCTGGTCGCTCCAGTGTTCCTCGTTCTCGACGTGCTGCATGGCTGACTCCCTGTGGCGTCGTCGCTGACGCCGGGCAAGCTGGGGTGGGTTCGTACAACACAGCGTAGTACTACAACCTGTAGTACTACAACTCGTTGGCCACCCGGACGATACGGCCCGGAGGGCGGCCGGATAGCCTGTGTGACGTGCGGCGTGATCAAGAAGTGACCTTCCGCGAGGCCAACCGTGACGATCTTCCTGCGATCGTCCGGTTGCTGGCCGACGATCCGCTCGGGGCGACCCGCGAGTCGGCGGGGGAGGTCATCCCGGCGGCGTACTTCGACGCGTTCGACGCCATCGACAAGGACCCCAACAACGCCGTGATCGTGGCGGAGGTCGACGGCTCCATCGCCGGCACGCTGCAACTCACCTACATTCCCGGACTGACCTACACCGGCGGCGAGCGCGCCCAGATCGAGGGCGTGCGGGTCGCCGCCGAGCACCGCGGCGGCGGGATCGGCCAGCTCCTCATCGGCTGGGCCATCGAGCGCGCCCGCGAGCGCGGCTGCCGGGTGGTGCAGCTCACCACCGACCGCCAGCGCCCCGAGGCGGTCCGCTTCTACCAGAAGATGGGCTTCCGGCCGTCCCATATGGGGATGAAGTATCACCTCAAGGACGGTGCCCAAACCGGCGGCCGGTGACCGGGGCCGACGGCCCGCCCGCCCGGGACCTTCGTCTCGGCGACGGCGGCCTCTCTATATCTGTTCACCCTGCCGTGGAATGCTGGTCATGCAGGTGTGGTAACCAGCGCCGACGCGTGTAGGAGGACCCGTATCGTGGCCGTGAAGCATGTCGAGATCGAGCGCAAGTACGACGCCGCCGCCGATTTCTCCGTCCCCGAGCTGACCGTTCTGCCGGGGGTCGCGGACGTCAGCGCTCCCGAGGCGCACCGGCTGCACGCCACGTACTTCGACACCGCCGACCTGCGGCTGGCCGCGCACGGGATCACGCTGCGGCGGCGGCGCGGCGGGACCGACGCGGGCTGGCACCTGAAGATCCCGGCCGGTCCGGACAGCAAGAACGAGCTGCGCGCGCCGCTCGGCCGGGCGCAGGTCGTCCCGGGACGGCTGGCCGCGCTGGTCGCGGCGTTCGCCCGCGGGGAGCCGCTGCGGCCGGTGGCCACGCTGGAGACCGACCGCACGGTCGTGCGCCTCCTGGACGAGTCGGGCGGCGTCCTCGCGGAGGTCGCCGACGACGCGGTCACCGGCACCGTCCTGGACGGCGGCGGCGCGCCGGACGCGTGGCGCGAGATCGAGGTCGAGCTGGCCGGCGGCGACCGCGAGCTGCTGAAGGCGGCCGGCAAGCGGCTGCGCAAGGCTGGCGCGAGCCGGGCCGCGTCGGCGTCCAAGCTCGGCCGGCTGCTGAACGGCCAGCTCCCCCGCCCCACCGCGCGGGAGACCGCGGAGCGGGCCCGGAGCGCCACGGCGGCCGACCACCCGACCGCCGGCGACGCGGTGGTCGCGTACCTGGCCGCGCAGGTGCGGGCGCTCCTCACGTACGACCCGAAGGCGCGGCTGGCCGAGTACGACGCCGTGCACCGGATGCGGGTCGCCACCCGCCGGATCCGCAGCGTGCTGCAGAGCTACCGGCCGCTGCTCGACCGGGAGCGGACCGATCCGCTGCGGCCGGAGCTGAAGTGGCTGGCGGACGCGCTCGGCGAGGTCCGCGACCTGGAGGTGCTGCGGATGCGCTTCACCGAGCGGGTCGAGGGCCTCGACGCCATCGGCGAGCCGGCGTGGCTGGCGGAGCTGGCCCGCCAGGAGCGGTCGGCGTACCGGCGACTCAACGCCGCGCTGAAGGAACCGCGCTACTACGCGCTGCTGGACGCCCTCGAAGCCCTCGTCGCCGAGCCCCCGCTGACCCGGCGCGCCGGGCGTACCGCCCAGAGCGAGCTGCCGAAGCTGGTCGTGCGCGCGTGGGGCCGGATGGCGGCGTCGTACGAGGGGATCGCCGCCGCGGACGACCCGGAGACCGCGCGGCACGACACCCGCAAGGACGCCAAGCGCGCCCGGTACGCGGCGGAGGTCGCGGTCGCCGTCCTCGGCGAGCCCGCGACCCGCACCGTCAGGAACGCCAAGCGCCTCCAGGAGGTGCTGGGCGACTACCAGGACGGCGTGATCGCGAGCGACCACCTGAAGGCGGCCGCGGCCCGCGCCGCCGATACGGCGGACGCGTTCAGCCTGGGCGTCCTGTACGGCATCGAGCGCTGCGAGGCCGAGGCCGCCCTGGAACGCCTCGAAGGCACCTGGGCGTCCATCCCTGCACCCGCCTTCTGAGCGGGCGCGGCTAGGCTGTGTTCAAAGTCCCGGCCCACGGCGCTCGCCTGGCGGCTCGCACCGTGACCGTGCCTGTGCGAGCGCGACATCGCTTCGCGATCTGCCCGGTGAGGCTCGCCTCACCGAGCAGGTAGCGCGCTCGCGCGACGGCTGAGGCCACTTTGAGACAGGCCCTAGGCCCTGTGGCGCTCCAGGGCGGCGATGGCGGGGGTCCCGTCCTCGCCGCCCGCCAGGTGCGCCACCCAGAAGGACCCCTTCCGCAGCGCCGGCTCGTCCGGGACCTTCTCGCCCAGCCGGCGGCACAGCCCGGTGATCAGCTCCGCGACGATCTCGCCGTGCGTGCAGACGATCGCGGGGACGCCGCCGTCGGCCAGTTCGAGCAGCCGGCCGAGGGCGCGGTCGCCGCCGGTGTCGCCGATGGTGAACGCGGCGTCGGTCACGACTGCCGTGCCCGTTGCGCGCGCGTACGGCAGCACGGTGTCGAGGCAGCGCGCGGTCGCCGAGCTCACGGGGCGGGACGGGCCGTACGCGCGCAGCAGCGCCGACAGCCGGACCGCCTCGGCGCGGCCCCGGGCGTCGAGGGGCCGCAGCTCGTCGGGCTCCTCCCACTCGCTCTTCTCGCCCGCGGACCCGTGCCGCAGGATGACCAGCGGCCAGGTGTGCAGGGGGCCGGCGGTGAACTCGCGCAGCAGGTCGACGTCGTGCGAGTACGAGAGCCGCTCCGCGGCCTCGCCGGCCGGGAGCCAGTCGAGCCGGTCGACCTCGTCGTTCGGGACGGCGTGCGCGGACGACGGCTCCACGCAGCGCGCGGCCCAGTAGTCGACGCGCTTGGGCCGGTCGCGGTGCAGGTACGAGACCGGCGGCAGGCGGCGGCCGAGCCGGGCCACGATCCCGGTCTCCTCCTCGACCTCGCGGACGACGGCGCGCAGCACGTGCTCCCCGCCGTCCAGCTTGCCCTTGGGGAACGACCAGTCGTCGTACCGGGGCCGGTGGACCAGCGCCACCTCGGGGCGGCCGGCGGGCCCGTCCCGCCACAGCACGGCGCCCGCCGCCCGGACCGGCTCGGGCGGCCCGGCGGATCCGGCGCGGGGGTCAGCCATCGACGGTCCTCCAGCGGCGGCTCTTGACCAGGTGGCTCTGGATGTCGAGCAGCGGGGCGGCGGTCATCGCGGAGCGGCGCGTCCAGGTGCCGTCGCCCTCCAGCCACCACGTCTCGGTGCCGTCGTCCATGGCGCGGTCGATCAGTTCGAGCAGCTCGGTGAG
This sequence comes from Spirillospora sp. NPDC029432, assembly GCF_040703975.1. Classification (NCBI taxonomy): domain Bacteria; kingdom Bacillati; phylum Actinomycetota; class Actinomycetes; order Streptosporangiales; family Thermomonosporaceae; genus Spirillospora; species Spirillospora sp. NPDC029432. The sequence continues at coordinate 49,504 of NZ_JBEZWH010000005.1, read as the reverse complement.
GTGGCCCTTGTCCGCCACCCGGACCAGGGCCTCCACCCGCCGGTCGAGGTTGCGGTGCATGAGGTCGGCGCTGCCGATCCACACCTCGGGGTCGCCGCCGTTCTCGAACGCGAACACCCGGGAGTGCTCCAGGAAGCGGCCGAGGACGCTGCGCACCCGGATCGTCTCCGACAGGCCGGGGATGCCGGGCCGCAGCGCGCAGATGCCGCGCACCCAGATGTCGACCGGGACGCCCTCGCGCGCGGCGCGGTAGAGCGCGTCGATGACGACCTCGTCGACCAGCGAGTTGCACTTGATCCGGACGCGGGCCGGGCGGCCGGCGCGGCGGTGCTCGATCTCGTTCTCGATCCGCTGCACCAGCCCGGGGCGCAGGCTCTGCGGCGCCACCAGCAGGCGGCGGTAGGTGTTCTGCCGCGAGTAGCCGGTCAGGTGGTTGAACAGCGCGCTGACGTCCTCGCCGACGGTCGGGTCGGCGGTCAGCAGCCCGAAGTCCTCGTACAGGCGGGCGGTCTTGGGGTGGTAGTTGCCGGTGCCGATGTGGCAGTAGCGGCGCAGCGTCCCGTCGGCCTCCTCCCGGACGACCAGGGCGAGCTTGCAATGCGTCTTGAGGCCGACGAACCCGTACACGACGTGGCAGCCCGCCTGCTCCAGCTTGCGCGCCCACGCGATGTTGGCGCGCTCGTCGAAGCGGGCCTTCAGCTCGACCACGACGACGACCTGCTTGCCGGCCTCGGCGGCGTCGATGAGCGCGTCCACGATCGGCGAGTCGCCGCTGGTGCGGTAGAGCGTCTGCTTGATCGCCAGGACGCGCGGATCGTCCGCCGCGTCCTCGATCAGCCGCTGCACGGTGGTGGTGAACGAGTCGTACGGGTGGTGGACGAGCACGTCCCGCTCGCGGATGGCGGCGAAGATGTCGGCGTCGGCGGGGAGCGCCTCCTTGGACGGCACGAACGGGGAGTACTTCAGCTCCGGCCGGTCGAGGTCGGCGATCGCCGACATCCCGGCCAGGTCGAGCGGGCCGTCCACCCGGTAGATCTGCCGCTCGTCGATCGCCAGCTCGGTGGTCAGCAGCTCCAGCACGCCGTCGGAGATCGAGTCCTCGACCTCCAGCCGGACCACCGGGCCGAACCTGCGGCGCAGCAGCTCGCGCTCCAGCGCCTGGAGCAGCCCCTCGCTGATGTCGTCGTCGATCTCCAGGTCCTGGTTGCGGGTGACCCGGAAGGCGTGGTGCTCCAGCACCTCCATGCCGACGAACAGCTGCCCGAGGTGCGCCGCGATCACGTCCTCCAGCGGCGTGAACCGGTTGGGGGAGGCCTCCAGGAAGCGCGGCAGCACCGGGGGCACCTTCACCCGCGCGAACATCGTGGCGTCGGTCTCCGGGTCCCGCATGATCACCGCGAGGTTGAGGGAGAGGCCGGAGATGTACGGGAACGGGTGCGCGGAGTCGACGACCAGCGGGGTCAGCACCGGGTAGATCCGGTCGCGGAAGAGCCGGCGCATCTGCTCGCGCTCGGTCTCCGACAGCTCGTGCCAGCGCAGCAGCTCGATGCCCTCCTTGCTGAGGGCGGGGCACAGGTCGTCGTGGAAGGCGGCGGCGTGCCGCAGGGACAGCTCGCGGGCCACGGCGGCGGTGCGTTCGAGGACCTCGCGCGGCTGCCGGCCGCTGGCCGACTGGACGGCGAGGCCGGTGGCCATCCGGCGGGCCAGCCCGGCGACCCTGACCATGAAGAACTCGTCGAGGTTGCTGGCGAAGATCGACAGGAACCGCACGCGCTCCAGCAGCGGGAGCCGGGGATCCTCGGCCAGCTCCAGGACTCGCTGGTTGAAGCGCAGCCAACTCTCCTCGCGGTCCAGGAACCGGTCGTCGGGCAGCGCTTCCGCACCGTGAGGGATATGTCCTGGATTGACACTCATGGAGGTAATGATCCCTGGTCCAGATGAACAGCGGTCGAACAACGATGACAGGGGCGTTTCCGCCATCGGTCAGATACGCGGATCATGCCCACGGTTCCCAATGATCACTCGGGAATCGGGACGCCGCGTGCGCCGCCGGGACGGGCCGGGCCGTACCCTGCCCGTCCATGAGCGACGAGAGCGGGCCGGACGGGCTGTTCGTCTACGGGACGCTGCGCTTCCCCGAGGTGCTGGAGGCCCTCCTCGGCCGCGTGCCGCGCCTCTCCCCGGCGCGGGTGCGCGGCTGGAGCGTCCGGGCGCTGGCGGGGGAGGTCTACCCGGGGATGGTGGCCGAGCCGGGCGCGGCGGCCGAGGGCGTACTGATCATCGGGCTCGATCCGGCCGAACGGGACCTGCTGGACGCGTTCGAGGGCGAACCGTACGAGGTCGTGGCCGTCCCGCTGGACGGCGGCGGGGAGGCGCGGGCGTACGCCTGGACGGGTCCCACCGAGCCGCACGCGTGGGACGTCGAGCACTTCGCCGAGCACGATCTGCCGGAGTTCGCCGGCTCCTGCCGCGAGTGGCGTGAGTGGCGCGAGTGCCAGGAGTGGGCGGCGGCGGGCGGCGGCCCGCCGGAGGCGGCCGATTCCTGACTCGCGCGGCCGCATTCGGCGATAGCCGCGGATGAATTGTCAGACCCATGGGCAATCATTCGTGGTATGAGCAGAGACTCCCATTCGGGGTTGCAGTGCCCGCAGTGCCGGACGCATCTCGCGCTCGTGACCGCCGATGACGGGCCGGCGCCGGCGACGGGCGATCCGCCAATCCTCGTCCGCGAGGAATGGACCCCGCCGCCGGTGGCCGAGGTGCTGGCCCAATACGCCGGAAGGTCCATCGACAGCGCCACCGCGCTGCGCGGCGCCGCCCGGGTCCGCGACAGCTTCAACCGCGCCCGGCAGGCCGCGGCCAAAAAGCAGGTGGAGCAGAAGGCCGCGCGCCGTGCGGCGCGCTCCGCCTGACCGCGAATTCGATCACGGGAGCGTTCACGGAAGGACGAGCAGCCGCTCCAGTCCGCAGCGTTCGATCAGCATCCTGACCTGCGGTGTCACCCGTGCGAGCAGCAATGTGCCGCCGCGTTCCCGCACTTTCTTGGCCGCATGGACCAGGACCGACAGACCGTAGGAATCGCAGAAAGAGACCTCGCCGAGATCGAGGGCGATCCGGGGCCGCTCCCCGGCCGCGAGCGCCGCGTCCACGGCCCTTCGCAGACTTCCCGCCCGCGCGCAGTCGAGTTCGCCGCGGAAACGCAGTACCCGCCAGGGCTCCAGGGTGACCGCGCCCCCGGCGGCCGATTCCGTTCGCGATCGCACCGGCGCCGGCACCGCCCCCTGCGGCATCCAGAACCACTCCCTCCGCGTCGCCTCCGGCATTCCCGGAAGCACACTCCGTAACCCCCTTCCCACTGAATATCGACGGCACCGCGCGGACGGGCGATGGCAGCATTACCTCACCGTCAGGTAAGCAACTCTGCACCGACCGGACCGCCACCGACCCGGTCAAGGCAGACGATCACGGCATCGTCCACCGGTTCGGAGTCCTGATGAAAAGCCAGGAACTGCCGGGTCAGAGTGCGCACGGCCTCGGCCGGTTTCTGCAACCGGGTGTCCCTGAGAGCGCGCGGAAGGGCGTTCTCACCGAACCTCTCGCCACCGGGAGAGCGGGCGCCGTGGACGCCGTCACTGGCGATGACCAGCCGATCTCCCCGCTCGATACCGAACTCCTCGGTCCGGTAATGGACGTCGCCGAACATTCCGAGCGGGAGCTGGGCGTCGAATTCGACCGCCTCGGTGGCGCCGTCCCGCATCCGGAAGATCCGCGGCGAGCCGGCGTCGACGACCTCGAACCGGCCCGTCCCCGGCGTGTAGTCCATCAGCAGCGTCGCCACGTGCCGCGTGCCGCGGTGGTGGGCGTACAGGATCTGGTCGGCGAGCGCCGCCTGGTCGGCGATCCCGGCGCCCGACCGGCGGGCGTTGCGCAGCGCGTTCACGGCCAGCTGGGTGAGCGCCGCCGACTCCGTCCCGCTGCCCATCCCGTTGCTCACGGTCAGGACGAGCCGGTCCCGGTCCACGGCCCAGTCGAAGTTGTCGCCCCAGACCGCGTACGCGGGCTCCAGCTGCCCCGCCAGGCGGAACTCGGCGGTCTCGCACGCCTGCCCGGGCAGCAGGTCCCACATCATCTCCGCGGCGAGCGTGAGCCGCGACCGCCGCCGGATCCTGCGGAAGACATCGGTGCCGGTGTCGGCGAGCCGCAGCGCCCGCGCCAGCACCGCCGCAGCCCCGGCCAGCCCGCCGCCCGGGGCGGTGTCGACGTCGCCGGCCGCCCGGACGCTGAGCACGCCCACCCGCTCGCCCTGCACGCTCAGCGGGATGTGCACGGCCGGCGGCTCCCGCATCACCTCCTGCGCGGCGAACGCCCGGCCCGCCGGGGTGTTGTCGATCGGCACGGGCTCGCCCCCGGAGACCGCCGGGACGAGCGAGACCCGCCGGTAGTCGGCCAGCAGCACCTCGACCCCGGCCCGCGGATCGCCGATGAGCGTCCGCACCACGGCCTCCGCCGCGCCGAGGAGTTCGTACGGCTGCGCGTTCCAGAGCTCGTCCTCCAGCTCGCGCGGGAACGGCGGGCTCATGGCCCTCCTCGCGCGGGCCTGGGGAGGTGCCCCGGCGCACGCGGTGTGTAACAGTGGAGGACATGGTCAGCACGCCGGGGCGGGACGACGCCGAAGAGGCGGCCGCGGCCCTGGACGAGGCGGCCGGTGCGCTCATGGACGTCTGGGCGCGCGCTCACCACACCTCCGACGTGCCGGTTCCCGCGACGCAGCTGCGGGCGCTGTTCGTCCTGGAGCGGGGCCCGGTCAACGTCAGCAGCCTGGCCACCGAGCTGGACGCGCTGGTGTCGTCGGCCAGCCGGCTCTGCGACCGGCTGGAGGCCGGCGGGCTGCTGCTGCGCGACCCCGGCCGCGACCGCCGCGAGGTCACGGTACGGCTCAGCGCCGAAGGGCAGGCGCTCCTCGACCGGCTCCGGCTGCGGCGCCGGGAGGAGCTCGCGCGCGTGCTCTCCACGATGTCGTCTCCCGCGCGGGCGGCACTGCTGTGGGGGCTCACACAATTCCACGAGGCGGCCTCCGCGTCACCTGACGGGAAGGGCCGTTCCTTCTCGCTGCCCGCCTGACCTCCCCGTCAATCCCGGTGCGCGGCCAGGGACTTCTCAAAATGAACGATCGCGCCGTTCCGGTCGGCGCGATCTGAAATGTCCAGGTCTTCGGTGAAGGCTCTCATGAGCTGGATCCCCCGCCCGCTCTCGGCGACGGGAAGGGGCCGGCCGCCCCGTTTCCAAACGGCCGCGTCGCTCGATCCGCCCCCGTCGATGACGTCGATGACGCACTTCAACCCGTCCATATGCGCGCGGACCTCGTACTCCTTGCTGGATTCCGCGTGCTGGATGACGTTGGCGCAGGCCTCGCCCAAAGCCAGCGCGATGTCTTCGCGAATCTCGGAGGCCACTCCCAGGCCCCGCAGCGACGCGTCGAGCGTGTGCCGCACCAGCGGCGCGCTCTCCGCGTCCCGGGGCAGGGTCATCTCGATCACGACCTCCATGGCTCCCTCCATTCCCCGTCTAGGATCAAGACTTCCCGATGCCGTCCGGTGGAAACGGATCTATCAGCCGGCTGATAAAGATCGCCGCCAATCCCTGTCGCGACGCCACATCGCTCCCCGCCGGCCGCTCGGCATAATCGCCTTCTCCCGGCCGCCCATTCGGCCATGCCCGCACGGGCCGCGACGGTTCGCTGGAGGATCGGTGACGCGACACCCAGACCCCGCCCACGGTGACGACGGCCGGCTGGCCGAGGCGCTGAGGGCGGGCCGCCCCGGCGCCATCGGCCACGTGTACAACGTGTACGGCCCGCACCTTTTCGAATACGCCGACGTCCTGCTCGGCGACCGCGACCTGGCCGTCGATTCCGTGCGCGCGGCCCTTATCGCCAGCGGCGCGGACCCCGCCGCCGTTCCCGATCCGGATCGTTTCCGGAGCTGGTTGTACGGCCTCGTACGGGACGAATGCCTCGGCCGCCTGGGCGTGCGTCCCGAGGAGCCGGTGACGCTGTCGGGCCGGCTCGCCGCGGTGGGCGCCTCCGCCGAGCAGGCGACCGTCGGCCACGTGCTCCAGGCCCGCGCCCCCGTCCAGGAGACGGCCGTCCCGATCGTCTCGCCGGAGCACCGCGACGCCTCGGCGGAGTTCCTCACCGCCGCGGCCCTGGAGGCGACAGGGGCGACACCGGTCCCCGTCCCGGCCCCCGAGCCGCGCGACGGCGGGGAGGCGCTCGGGAAGGTCGTGGCGGGCGCGCGCGCCGTCCCTCCCGCCAAGAACACCGGGACCGGGACGAGCCGGCGCTCGGGCCCGTTCCAGGTCGCCGCCGCCGCGGCCGCGGCGGCGCGCGTACGGGTGCGGCGGGCACGGTTCGTGGTGATCGGGGCCGGAGCGGCCGCCGCCGTCGCGCTCACCGGCCTGCTCGTCCTCGCCCAGTCGCCGGAGGGCGGACCGCCGCCGGCCGGAGCGGCGGCGGCACCGGCGAGCAGCGCCCCGGCGTCCCCGCCCCCGGCCAGCCCGAGCCCGAGCAGGACCCCCAAGGCGGAGAAGAGCGAGAAGCCGGAGCGGACCAAGGCCCGGACGCGGCCCGCGACGTCCAAGCGCGGGCGGCTGTCGATCAGCGACTCGGGCTGCCGCGGCATCGGCGTGGCGGGGCTGGGCGGCTCCTGCACCGTCCGGCTCACCGCGCGCGGCGGGCCGGTGCGGTGGTCGGTCGCCTCGGTGGACGGGCTGGGCGTCTCCGCGTCCGGCGGCGGCTCGCTCGCCAAGGGGCGGACGGCGACGGTGACCGTGCGGGTGCGGCCGTCCATCGGCTGCTACGCGCGCGGCGGCGGCACCGGCAGCGTCTCGTTCGCGCCGGGCGGCAGCGCCGCGGTGTCCTTCACCTGCTGGCGGCGCTGACCCGCCGATCGTGGCCTACGATCGCCTTCCGTGGGCGAGGTGTATGTGGGGAAGGCCGCCGCCGACGCGGCCCTCGATCGCGGATGGCTGCTGGGGCACTTCAAGCCGGCCGCCGACCCGCGGCACAGCGACGACGTCGAGATCAAGTGGGGGACGCACCCGCCCGGCGACCGGCGGGCGGAGTGGGCGGTCAACGAGAAGCGCACCGCGCTGCTCGTCCTGATCAGCGGGCGGTTCCGGGTCGAGATCCCCGGCCGCAGCGTGCTGCTGAGCGAGCAGGGCGACTACATCGTCTGGGGGCCGGGGGTGGACCACTCCTGGTACGCCGAGGAGGAGTCGGTCGTCCTGACGGTCCGGTGGCCGTCCATCCCGGGCTACGCCGTACCGCAGGGGTGAACGCGGGGGGCGGGCGCGCCGCCCGCCCCCCGGTTCGCCCGTTCAGCCCGTTCAGTCCTCCTTGGACACGGGGGTGACGTCGAGCGCCGTGGCGCCGTTGGGGGCGCTCGGCACGACACCGAGCTCGAAGTCGCCGTCGTACAGCTCGTGCCCGGTGATGACCGCCGACTCGACGGCCTCGATGCCGCGCTCGCCGCGCCGGATCAGCGCGTCGCTGCGCAGGTCGCGCATCAGCGCCACGCACATGCCGATCATCACCACCAGGAACGGCACCGCGGCCAGGATCGTCAGGTTCTTCAACCCGGTGAGGGCCGCGTCGCCGCCACCGCCGAGCAGCAGCATGATGGCCGCCACGCCACCCGTCAGCACGCCCCAGACGATCACGACCGCGCGGGTGGGCTCCAGCGTGCCGCGCTGCGACAGCGTGCCCATCACGATGGACGCGGCGTCCGCGCCGGACACGAAGAAGATGCCGACCAGGATCATGACCAGCAGCGTGGTCACGCCGGCGATCGGGTACTCGTTCAGCACCGCGAACAGCTGGCCCTCCTGCGTCGCGTCGGGGCCCGCCAGGCCGGCGCCCTGCGACTCCAGCCGGGTGGCCGTGCCGCCGAACACCGCGAACCAGACCAGGCTCACCACGCTGGGGACGAGGATCACGCCGCCGACGAACTGCCGGATCGTGCGGCCCCGGCTGATCCGCGCGATGAACATGCCGACGAACGGCGTCCAGGAGATCCACCAGGCCCAGTAGAAGACCGACCAGTTCGACAGCCATTCGGCGATGTTCGCGCCCGCCGTGGCCTCGGTACGGGCCGCCATCTGCGGCAGGTCGCCCAGGTACGCGCCGACCGACGTCGGGATCAGGTCCAGGATCTGCACGGTCGGGCCGAACGCGAAGAGGAACACCAGCAGCAGCAGCGCCAGCACCATGTTGGTGTTGGACAGCCACTGGATGCCCTTCTCGATGCCCGACACGGCGGACGCGACGAACGCCAGCGTCAGCACCGCGATGATCGCGATCAGGACGGCCTCGCTGACGTCGTCCATCCAGCCGACCTCCTGGATGCCGCTGCGGATCTGCAGCGCGCCCAGGCCCAGCGACGCGGCCGAGCCGAACAGCGTCGCGAAGATCGCCAGGATGTCGATGACCTTGCCGATGCCGCCGTTGGCGCGCCGCTCGCCGATCAGCGGCGTGAACACCGCGCTCACCGTCTGTCGCCGGCCGCGCCGGAAGCAGCTGTAGGCGATCGCCAGGCCCACCACCGCGTAGATCGCCCACGGGTGCAGCGTCCAGTGGAACAGCGTGGTCGACATCGCGGTCTGGATCTTGTCCGCGGAGTTCTGGTCGTACGTGCCGGGCGGCGCCTCGGCGTAGTGCGTGAGCGGCTCGCTGACCCCGTAGAACATCAGCCCGATGCCCATGCCCGCGCTGAACATCATCGCGACCCAGGAGACGGTCCGGAACTCCGGCTCCTCGTCCTCCTGGCCGAGCGTGATCCGGCCGTACCGGCTGAACGCCAGCCACAGGGCGAACACCACGAAGCCCGACGCCGCCAGCACGAACGCCCAGCCGAGATTGTGCATCGTGCCGGTCAGGAGCGAGGTCGAGAAGCTCTCCAGGGAGTCCGTCGCGACCCCGCCCCAGACCACGAAGGCGAGGGTCAGCACGGCCGTCACGCCGAAGACGACCCAGTCGGTCCGCGGCAGCCCCCGCAGGCCGCCGCCCGACGTACCCAAGATCTCTCCGCCGTCCGGTCGATCCGGTCTCACGCGTTCCTCCGGCATGCTCCTCGTCCTTCTCCGGCTCCTGGCGCGGGAGGGCACGTGACCGTCCGCGACCGCCGGCACGACCGCGCGTGCCCGGCGGATACGTCCCTTATCCCCAACCGGCGGCCGCAACCCACGTCACAGGGCTGGACCGTTCCGATCCGGCGACCGTCCCTTCCCCCGCGCATTGCACGGTGTTGCCCGGCGAGCGGCGCGCGCCACCCGCCGCCACTCCACCAGGGTGGAATGAATTCATCGCAATCAGGTAAACCTAGGGGCCGGTTCGTGCGTCCGGCAACACCCGCCCCAGGGGAACCTCACGCCTCTCAGGGCCCGTCCGGTCCCAGCAGGAGCCGCGCGATGGCCCTTTCCAGGCGCCCCAGGGCCAGGGACTCGCCGGCGAAGCCGCGCAGCGCGCGCAGCAGTTCCTGGAGCCCGCCCGGGTAGTCGAGGCAGGTGCGGATGATCTCGTACGTGTCGGAGCGCGCGTCGAACGACCGGGGGATCACGGACCTGATCTGGAGCGGCAGCGCGTTCACCACCCGCTCCCGGCTGCGCTCCGCCGTCATCTGCGGGATCTCCAGGGCGTACTCCACCAGCTCGAACAGGACGTCGCCGGGCGGGACGGAGCCGCCCGGCGGGGCACCGGCCGCGACCGCCTCCCACCAGGGCGGCGCGACGACGGCCTCCGGCGACGCGGCCACCACGGCGCCGCCGCCCGGCCCGGCGGCGGGCTCGGCGGCGGACTCGGGCTCGGGCGGGAGGCCGCGGCCCGGCAGCGTCACCCACGCGGCCGCCCGCGTCTCCTTCACCTCGACGCCGATCCGCCGGTACGCGTCCGGATCGGCCGCGCCCCGCCCGTGCCGGACCACGTCGCCGTACACCGCCTCGGAGACGGCCAGCGCCAGCTGCGCGCCGGACGCGCGCATCACCTCCTTGAACGCGGGCGCGTCCAGGATCCGGAACGCGTGGTTCACCGCGTCGCCGACGACGCCCGTCCCGTCCCAGTGCGCCTCGCCGGTGTGCAGCGCCGCGCGCAGCCGCAGCCGCGCCGCCTCGTTCGAGACGCCGTTGTGCAGGCGCAGCCGGGCGAGCAGCATGGCGGCGGCCTCGGTGACGCACGTGGCGCGGTCGGCGTGCGGCGGCATGATCACCATCGCGCCGTCGCCGCGGTCCTCCACATGGCAGTCGCCGAGCGGGACCGCGCCGGGCACCGCGAACGCGGCCTCCAGCGCCGCGTACATCGCCCGCCGCACGTGCGCGCGGGCCTCGTCGGTGCGCCCGGTGTCCCCGAACGAGGCGATGTCGCACACGAAGATCGTGCACAGCCCCGAGGGACGCCACCCCTCGCCTGCGGGAACCGGCATGTCGCATCCCCCTTCGCGGGAACGGTCACAGGGACGGAAGCTCGATGTCGCACTCCAGCGGCTCGCCGGCGGCGGCCGCCTGCACTTCCGGATGCCCGTCGCCGAGCGCCGCGGCGAGCCCGGCCAGGGCCTCCTCACCGCCCGACCCCCGGATCCGCTCGCTGTTGTGCGCGCACGCCAGCGTGTACGGGTGCTCGGGGCCGAGTCTCGTCCAGAACTCCTCGGCGGTGCGCGCGGCCAGCTCGTACGCGGCGTCCGGTTCGCCGAGCAGCCAGAGATCGTTGGCCAGCCCGTTCGCGCAGCACAGCGTGTAGTAGTGCTCGGGCCCCGGGTGGTCGCGCAGCGCCGCGTGCGCCGTCTGGTCGATCTCCAGCGCCTCCCGCACGTCGCCGAGGGCGCGCAGCACGACACCGAGCCCGGCGGCGCAGGCGTGCGTGAACGGATGCCGGGGCCCGAGCGTGGCGCGGTACCCGGCCAGGGCCTGCTCGGCGAGGCCGCGCCCCTTCCGGGGGTCGCCGGCGGCCGTATGGGCCAGCGCGGCGGTCATCGCGGCGCCGAGCGCGGCGGGATGCGACTCGCCGAGCCAGGCGGCGTGCCCGTCGAACGCCTCGTCCGCGAGCCGCACGGCCTCCGGCGTCTCCCCCGCCTTGCGCAGCGTCCCGGCGCGCAGCCCGCGCACCCTGAGGACCTCGGGATGGCCGGCCCCGAACGTGGCCGCCGCCTCGTCCGACGCGGCGCCCAGGAGGCGGAGGGCCTCCTCGTACCGGCCCAGGCCGTGCAGGTCGCGGGCGACCCGGCGCCCGGCCGGCAGGACCTGCTCGGGGGCGGGACGGTCGCCGCGGAGGATCTCGTCCAGGGTGTCCATGTCGACGGCGTGGGCCTCGTGGAAGCGGCCGAGCAGGTACAGGTCCGTGCCGACCGCGGCGGCGGCGCGCAGCGTGCTCGTGTCGCCGTCGCCGTACCGCTGCCGCATCCGCCGCCATTCGCCGCTGTCGACCCGGTACGCCCCCTCGAAGTCGCCGCGCAGCCGCAGCTCCGCGCCGCCGGGGTCCGGTGGCGCCGCGCCGTCCGCGGACCGCCCGCCCCGCCTCCGCTCGACGGCGCGTTCCAGCTCGGCGACCAGGGCGTCCCGCGCGCCGAACCGGTCCCGCCACTCGGCCAGGGCGCCCTCCCCCAGGCGGCGGGCGGCGTCGTGCTCACCGATCGCACGGAGGAACACCACCTGGTCCACCACGACCTCGCGCGCCTCGGTCCGCTCCGCCTCGACGAGCTCGGCCGGGACGACCTGCGAGCCGATCGAGACGCGCGCGTCCCAGGACGCCGGGTCGGCCGGGCCGCTCTCGGGCATGGCGGCGGCGAGGAGCGCGTGCACCTCGTTCCGGCGGCGGTCCAGGGCGCCGGTGCTCATCCGCACCGTCACCATGTCCCGGACCTCGGCGGACACCTGGAGGGTGCCGGCCACCGGATCGAACCGGCCGAGCCCCATGCGGTCGATCGCCCGCATCTCGCCCAGGACGCGGTCCACGATCGACCGCCCGGCGGCGAGCAGCCACGCGGGCACCGGCCCGGAGGACAGGAACGGCCACAGCTCCAGCAGCTCCGCCGCGGCGGGGTCGGCCTCGCGCAGCCGGTCGAGGGCCAGGGACGTCGTCGGCGCCAGCCCGGTCGTCGGCCCGTGCGGGGGGTTGTACGGCGCGTGGCCGATCGAGTCGAGGTCCCGGCGGTAGCGCTCGACGTCCAGCCCCGGCGTGCGGAAGAGGCCGATCGCCATCCGCAGCGCCGGAGGCAGGTCGTTCAGCAGGAACGCGAGCCGGTCCTGGTCGGCGTCGGGCAGGGCCGCGATCTGCGCCCCGAGCAGCGCGACGCTCTCCGCGCGCTCGAACGCCCCCACCGCGATCCCCGTGCCCGTCCGCGCCCAGGCGCGGTGGCGGGAGGTGACGAGCACGTCGCCCGCGCCACCGGAGCCCAGCGCTCCGGCAGGCGGCATCAGCCGCAGGAGGTCCCCGGGGGCGCAGGCGCCGTCGTAGACCAGCAGCCAGCGGCCGTCCGGCAGCCCGGCGCGGAGGGCCTCCAGGACCCTGCCCGCGAGCGCGGGCGGATCGTCGCCGGGCGGCAGGCCCAGGTCGGCCGCCACCCGCCGCAGCGCGGCCCGCGCCATCACCGGGTCGGACGCGGGGATCCACCACGTCCAGGCGTAGTCGCGGGCGTGCGCGTGGGCGTACTCGACGGCGATCTGGGTCTTGCCCACGCATCCGAGGGTGCTCCCGCCCTCCGGCAGCAGCGCGGTGAGCCCGCCGCGCAGTTCCGTCTCGATCCGGGACAGCAGCGCGCGGCGTCCCGTGAACGCCGGGTCGCGCGGCGGGACGCCGCTCCGCCGCCCGGCCGGTTCGCTCTCCGGCGCTGCGCCCGGCTCCTGGCCCTGGGGTACGGCGGTCCCGGCGATGCGTTCGGCGATCTCGGTGTAGCGGCCGCCCAGCCGCGCCAGCACCTGCGCCGCGACCTGCGCGAACGGCCGGTCGAGCGGCGGCGGCGCGGTGTCGGTCCGGACGGCGGCCAGCAGCGCGGGGAAGTCGAGCGAGGAGCCCATCCGGGCCCGGACCGTGTCCCACACGGCGCGCAGGACCCCCAGCGCCTCGTCCCGGCGCAGCGCGCCGAGCAGCACGTCGCGGACGCCGTCCTGGAAGTCGTACGCGACCTCGTCGGGATCGCCGCCGCCGTCGCCGGCGACCCGCAGGAGCCCGCTCAGGAAGACCTCCGCCAGGTGCGCCGGTGTCGAGCGGGGCAGCATCGACCGCTGGACCAGCCGCATGACCGGCAGCCGCAGCGGGGCGGCGGCCAGGTACCCCGCCAGCTCGAACGCCGCCGGGGAGGCCGAGGCGCGGAACCGCAGCACCCGCGCCGGCGAGGAGAGGTCCTCCTCCGGCGCGAGGGACGGGACCCGCGCGCCCGCGGCGGCCGCGCCCGCGGCGGCGGCGCCCTCCGCGACCGGGCGGCCGGTGAACAGCGCCGCGCCGGCGATCTCGTGCCCGGCGCCGGCGACCATGCCCGCCCAGGGCCGCAGCCAGCGCGGCTCCAGCTCCATCACCGGCACCGCCACGCCGGGCGGCACGTGGACGCCGCGCTCGCGCGTCCGGACCGCGAGGCGGGCGTTCGCCGCGCCCGGGGCGGGCGCGGCCAGCCGTACCGGTTCGACGGCCGCGCCGCAGCGCCACCACAGCCGCTGCGGCAGCGGCTGGACGATCGCGACCGCGCCCGCCCGGCCCCACCGGCCGAGCAGCGCGGCGGCCCGGCCGTCCTGCCAGGCCGCCCCGATGCAGTCGCTCAGCACGAGCATGATCCGCCGGTGCCCCGGCCCGCCCGGCTCGTTGCCCGTACGCGCCGCCCCGGCGGAGGGGCCCGGGGCGGCGCGCAGCACGAGGGGACCGGCGCCGGTGTCGAGGTACCTGACGCGCACGTCCCGGAACACGCCGAGCCGCTCCAGCAGCAGCCGCAGCTCGTCGGCGGTGCGGCGCCACAGCGCCATCGACGGCGACACGTCCACCACCAGGATCAGCTCGAACCGCCGTTCGGTGGCGGGCCGCAGCACCGGCTCCCACGCGCCGGTCTCGGCGAACCGCCGGGCCGTCTCCGGCTCGTCCAGCCGTCCCGGCAGCGGGGACCGGACGTGCAGCCGCAGCGGCCGCAGCGCCCGGGAGATCGCGAGCGTGCGGGGGACGGCGGGCACGGCGGGACTGCGGACGGGGTACGAGGCGGCCGCCGCGCCGCCGTCGCGGCCGGTGAGGAAGAGGCCCGCCTGCGGTACCGCCGAAGAGGTCTCCGCGGGCCGCGTACCGGGCGTGCCGTCGCCGTTCGCTCCGGCGGGGACCTGCGGCGGGTCCTGCCCGCTCGCGGTGGCCGGGGCCTCCCGGGACGCGCCGGAGCCGTTGGCCGCGCCGCCCGGACCGCCCGGGCCGTCCTGGTACGCCGCCGCGTCCGGCGCGGCGGCGGGGGACGCGCGGCGGTCGTCCCGGGGCAGGTGCCGGGCGAGCCACAGCGCGTCCGCCAGTTCCTCGACCGAGGGCGGCGGGTCCAGCCCGCGCAGCGCCTCGACCAGCCGGGCGATCATCCCGGGCCCGCGGTGTCCAGCGGCCGCATGATCGCCTCCACCAGCTGCGCCAGCGTGGTCTCCGGCGGGCGGGCGCCCGAGGTGGCCAGGTAGATCGCGTTCAGCAGCTGGTCGGTGGCCAGATCGCCGCCGCGCCGCCGGTCGAGGAACTCCTCGATGAGCGCGCGGCCGCCGTCCCTGGCCTCCTCGCCCAGGTGCGCGGCGACGATGTCGGCCAGCCGCTCGCCGGACGGCGGCTCGATCGCGACCCGGACGCAGCGCCGCAGGAACGCCGGCGGGAACTCGCGCTCGCCGTTGCTGGTGATGACCACGATGGGGAAGTCGAGGCAGCGGACCTGGCCGCGGCGGATCGGCGCCCGCCCCTCATCGTCGGCCGTCATCACCTCGATCGGCGGGCCGTCCTCGGGCAGCCGCTCCAGCTCCGGCACCGAGAACCGGCCCTCCTCCAGCACGTTCAGCAGGTCGTTGGGCAGGTCGATGTCGCTCTTGTCCAGCTCGTCGATCAGCAGCACGCGCGGGCGCACCTGCGGCAGCAGCGCGGTCCCCAGCGGCCCCAGCCGGACGTACCGCCCGATCGCGGGCATGGCCTCGTCCGCCGGGACGTTGGCGCGGCGCACGTTCGCCTCCTGCACGCGCCCGATGGCGTCGTAGTCGTACAGGCCCTGCTGGAGCGTCGTGCGGCTGGAGATCGGCCAGTACAGCACCGGCCCGAGCCCCAGCTCGTAGGCGATGTTGTACGCCAGCGTCGACTTCCCCGATCCCGGCTTCCCGGTCACCAGCAGCGGGCGCCGCAGGTGCAGCGCTGCGTTCACCTTGTCGGCGACCAGCGGGTCCACCCGGTACGACACCGCCCGTTCGAGGTCGGCCGGGCGGCCCGCCGTCGCCGGGTCGTACGCGCCGAACCGCCGCCACGGCGGGGGCGGCGGCAGCCGGTCGATGCCGCCGTGCGGCGCGCTGTTCCCCTTGTAGACGCGCCAGTCGCCGCCGGTCCCGTCCGGGGCGGCCTCGGGCGGCTGATCGGGTGGCACCATGCGGACCTCCGAGGGTCTGGGTCGTCTGCGCGATCAGGGGGCGGGGGTCAGGGAGTTCAGGGGTCAGGTGGGCGGTTCCAGCCGGACGTACGGTTCGGGAACGCGGTCGGCGTCGTCGAAGATCAGTGCCAGGTGCAGGCCCAGGTGCTCGTCCGGCCCTTCGGACAGGACGGCCGCGCGGCGCAGGTCGCGCACCCGGCGGGGGAGGGAGAGCAGGTCGCCGGAGTCCAGGAGGGCGCGCGCGTCCGGGTCGAAGCCGTCCGGGCCGCGGCCGTCCCGGCACCAGACCACGACGGGGACGCCCGCCTGGAGGCCGATCCACAGCTCGTCCACGGGCCCGCCCTCCCCGGCGTCCGGGCCTCCGGCGCCCGGCGGGAACGCCAGCGCCAGCCCGGCGGTCGCGTGGTCGGACAGCAGCGTGAACAGCCGCTCGTCGCCGTACTCGCCCGGCCGCCGGATCACGTGCACCGCCGCGTTCTCCGGGTCGTCGCGCAGCCGCTCCCACTTGCGCCGCCAGTTGTGGTGCAGCGCCCGGTGCCGCAGCCGGTCCAGGCTGCGCAGCACCACCGGGTACTCGATGCCCAGCCGCCGCGGCAGCCCGGCGACCGACACCTGGAACTGGTCGAACGGCCGGTCGACCAGCGCGCGCGGCAGCACGAACTCGATGGTCAGGTCGGGCACCTCCCGGCCCGCCACCCGGTGGTCCTCGACCAGCAGCGACTCCACCAGGGCCGGCAGCCGGCCGAGCGGCAGCGGCTCCTCGTCGCAGCGCAGCATGATCCCGGGCTCGCCGGCGAACTGGAGCCACGCGGTGACCAGGAACCGGTCGAAGTCCGCGCCGTCCGGACGGCACTCGATCACCAGGTACGCGCCCCGCTCCGCCGGTCCCGCCCCGCGCCCGGCGGGCAGCGCGCCGGGCCGCCGCAGCCGCTTCCGGTCGACGCCGAACCGGGCGGCGGCGCGGCCCGTCCAGGCGTCGAGCGCGTCGGCCACCGGGCCCTTCGCGTACGCCGACAGGTCGGTGACGAAGGTGAGCAGCGGCGGTACGCCGTCGGCGCCCAGCGGGACCTCTTCCAGGTATGCGACGAAGTCCCGGATGCCCCACACGTTGCCGCCCAGCGCAGGGCCCAGCGGCCCGACGGCGTTCCGGTAGAGGGCGGGCAGGTCGCCGAAGTAGACGGCGTTCAGCCCCTGCGCCTCCAGGGCGTGGACGAGCTGGTACAGCTCGCGGCGCTCGGCCGGCTGCAGCAGCGGCTCGGGCAGCAGCTCCTCGACGACGGCGCGGGCGGCGCGGACGGAGAGGCTGTCCCCGTAGAAGTTCCACAGGGCGTCCACCAGCATGTGGACGCCGCCGGGGCAGGTCAGGCACGCGTCGACCAGCTGCCACACGTCGTGCATGTCCTGCTCGTGCCGGATCAGCTCCAGGCCGCGGCCGAGGCCGCGTTCCAGCACGGTGATGCACAGGTCGCGGGTGCTGCGCACGCGCATCCCGTCGATCTGCAGCAGCGCGGTGACCAGCCTGCGCTGGTCCGCCACGTCAAGAGACCTGACCATCCTCCAAGGCTCCGCGGTTCCTCCTGTCGAGAGCGGGCGGGCCGGCAGGCCCGGCGCGAACGGCGCCCCGCCGCTTCCGATCATCACGGAACGGCGCGCGCGCCCACCGGGGAGTGACCGGATCCGGCCGCCGCGCCCGCGACCGGTGCCTGCCCGTGTCCCTGCCTGCCAACAGGATTAGGCCATGGGGCGAGCGCCGGTCCAGTGTCACGGGACACATTTCCGGCATCCGCGTGATCTCCGTCGGCGCGTACCGCCGGTACGGACGCTGCGGCGGCCGCGCGGCGGCGGAAGAGCCTCGGCAGCAGCGGGAGCGACGACACCGCGGCGAGGGCGCCCATCACGCAGGTGACGAGCACGGCCGTGGTCTCCGGGTTCAGCTCCTCGATGACGTACCCGGCGCTCAGCGCGCCGAGCGGGATGGCGCCGCCGGTGACGAACCCGGTGACCCCGCTGATCTGGCCCTGGAGGTCGCGCGGGACGGTGGCGCCCTTGTGGACCTCCAGCGCCACGTTCACATGGGCGCCCATGATGCTGCAGCAGCCCCAGGCGACGAGCCCGATCATCGGGTGATCGGCCACCGCCACCACGCCGACCAGCAGCAGCCAGCTCCACACGCAGCCCACGACGATGACCGGCGGCCCGTACCTGCGCAGCATCCGCGGCGCGACCAGGGCGCCCACCAGCCCGCCGACGCCGGACGCGGCCAGGAAGAGGCCGGTGAGCGAGCTGGAGATCCCGCGCTCCTCGGCCGTGACCACCAGCAGCAGGACGACCATCTGGAAGAAGAAGTTGGCGATCGCGCAGATCACGATGACCGCGCAGAGGAAGCGGTCGCGGAACAGGTGGGCCAGGCCGTCCCGGATCCGGCCGCGCGCCCGCCGGGGACGCCCGCGCCGCGCGCGGCGGGCGCCGTTGCGGTACGCCGGCTCGAATTCCCCGGTGCGCATTCTCGACATCATGCGCAGCGAGTAGAGGGCGGTCAGCGCGTCGACCAGATAGGGCAGCAGATGCTGGGCGCCGAATAGGAGGCCGCCCAGGGGCCGGCCGACGAACTGGGCGATATGGTGCCGCGCCTCGTGGCGGGCCATCGCGGCCTTGCGTACGGCGGAGCGTTCGGCCTCTTCGCTCTGCCGGAGATCACTTTCTCTCCCGGCCGTCCCCGCTTGAGCGCTTTGGGGGTTTTTCGGGGTTTCCTGATTGATTCCATAAACGATGTCGCGGACCGCGGCGCTTTCCGCGATCCCGAAGAACACCGCGCACGTGCCCGCCACGGTCACGCCCGCCACCAGCAGCCACGGCGGCCCGCCGAGCAGCCAGAAACCGGCGACGAACATCCCCGCCGACACGCACCGGACGATCTGGCTCACCCACATGATCGACCGGCGGTCGGCGCGGTCGGCCAGCCACCCGGCCGGCAGGTGGAACAGCAGGCCCGGCAGCGCCGCGGCCGCCGACACCCAGCCCGCCGAGACCGGCGATCCGTTCAGCGAGAGCGCGAGCAGCGGACTGGCCGTCCCTGCTCCGACGGCGCCGAACTGGGCGACCACCGATCCCCGCCACAGCAGCCTGAAGTCGCGTTCCCATGGAGCCCGTGACATCGGCTACTGCGCAATCACTAGAACGATGGACAATTTCACCTGCCAGGAGGCCCACCGAGAACGCATGGTGACCAGGACCCGATCAACACACCGCCAACATCGGTAAACCGCGGACCGGACTGTGCGGACGGCCGCAAAACAAAGACCCGTGACAGGCTGAGATTTGCTTTTGGCGCTCAGCCGGACGACGGGTCGGGTCGCTTTACGCACTCCGAGCGCATGTTACCGAAGACTCCGGCTCTTCCATGATGTTTCGCGGAAGACGGCATGCCGGATCGCGCCAGGCCGTGCTCACGTACCGGTCAGGAAGAACCGCGCCCCCGGCCCCGGAGCGTCGCGCGGCGCCCGATCTCCCCGGCGGCCTTCTCGCTTCACCTGCCCCGAGAGGTCCGCTTCAACCGTCGGCCCTCGCGGCGAGGATCTCGCCGCGGGTGCGCAGCGCCTCCGGCATGTCGCCGTCCCGCTGGAGCACCGCGTCCAGCACGGCCAGCGCCGCGCCCGGCTGGCCGGCCTGCCACAGCGCCCGGCCCAGCGCCGTCTGCACCACCAGGTCGTGCGGCGACCGGTTGGCGGCGGCGTGCAGCTCGCTGACCGCGCCGGCCGCGCCGTCCTCCATCACGATCCGCGCCGCGGCCGCCAGCAGGAGCCCCACGGCGCGGGTGTCCTGGACGACCTCGAAGAGGCGCGCCGCCGCGCGGTAGCACTCGGCCGCGGTCTCCCGCCGGTCGTACTCGTAGGCGATGTTCCCGAGCAGCCGGTGCGCCCGCGCCAGCACGCGCGGATCGTTCTTGCCCTGCGTGCGGACGACCACCTTGGCGTGGTGCCAGGCGAGCTCGGCCGCCCCCTCGCACAGCGCGCGCTCGGCCGCGCGCAGCCGTTCGGCGGGCTCCCGCCGGCGCGCGGGCCCCGGCCGGTCGGCCAGCATCCCGATCACCGGCAGCAGCCGGGGATGGTGCAGCTCGTACCGGCGCTCCCCGGCGCGCCGGTGCACCCTGATCAGGTGGGCGTCCTCCAGCGCGCGCAGCACCGCGTCCGGCACGCCGGGATCGGACCGCGGCACGCCCCCGCCGGCCGGATCGCCGAACGCCGCCCGGAACCAGGAGACGAGCTCGCGCGGCACCATCCGGTGATCGGACGCGACCGTGGCCAGCGCCTGCCCGCAGTACTCGGCCAGCACCCGGTCGACCCCGGCCGCGAACGACCGTCCCCCGCCGGCCTCGGACTCCGCCTCCGGCTCGCGCACCGGCCCCGCGCGCCCGGCCTCGCCGTCCGGACCGGACCAGCCCCCGGCATCGTCCGCGCCGGGGTCGCGCGAGCCGTCCTCGCCCACCCCGCCGACCTCGCCCACAACGCCGTCCTCCGGCCGGGGCTGCTGCCACGCCCGTACCGCGTCCATGCCGGGCTCGTCCGGGTCGGCGCCGCTCTCGGCGGGCAGGTCGGCCCACAGGCGGTCGCAGACCAGCTGGAGGAGCACCGGGGAGACGGCCGGGATGCGCCGTACGCCGCCGTGCGGGGGCGTCCGGACGGTTCTGAGCTCGTCGGCCAGGGAGTCGGCGGTGCGCCGCTCGACGCGCCGGCCGGTGCGCTCGAACGGGCCGCGCACCGCCTCGGACGCGGCGTCGCGGTCGAGCGCGGCGAGCGGGTGGCAGGCGCTGCGCCCCTCGGCCAGGCGGGCGGCGAGCGCGCGGACCTCGTCCAGGTACTCCTCGCGCACCGCGAGCAGCAGGTGCAGGTTGGGTTCGGCGGCCATCGCCTCCGCGAGCTGGCCGATGAAGCGGCGGCGCTGCTCCCGGTGCGCGACCGGGTCGCGGACGAGCAGCTCGGCGTCGTCGATCGCGGCGAACGTCCGGACCGGCAGGCCGCGGCCGCCCCGCCCGCCCTGGCGGCGCAGGAAGCCGAGGACGGTGCGGCCGGCGACGCCGGGCGCGGGCTCGTCCGGGTACCAGGACGAGAGCAGCGCGAACGTGAAGAGGTTCTGCTCGGGGAACGCGGCCGCCGGGACCGCGTTGCGCCGCCAGATGCGTCCCGGGCGCAGCACGCGCTCGCCCGCGGAGTCGAGCAGCGGCATCGCGCCGGCGCAGACCAGGGAGGTCTTGCCGGCGCCGGCGCCGCCGTGCAGCACCGTCAGCCGGTTGTCGCGCCACAGCCGGACGACGTCCTCGGACTCCCGCCGGCGGCCGTGGAAAAGGTGGTCGTCGCCGCGGCCGAACGGCCGGTCACCGGCAAAGGGCGAGGTGCCTTCGGCTACGGAATTGGTGATCACCGGACGACCTCCGCGCGGATTCTCCCCGGCCGGCGCACCGGACTTCGGGAAGACTCTGGTCCGACCAGAGTAGTACGGCCCGGGCCGGGCGTTCCGGTCAGCCGCTGAGGTTGTTTCCGAAACCGCTCGGCGGGTCGGTGGGCGACCGCAGCGGGTCGATGATCTCCGCCAGCGCGCGCATCAGCGCGGACCCCGGGAACCTGGCCAGATCGGCCCCGCGGAGTTCGGAGGTGTCGATCGGGTCCAGGTCGGGTCGCGGGTCGGTGGCCTGCTGAGTCATGCAATCTCCCGGTCGAGCGCCGGGCCGCCGGATCTTCGGCGGCCGCCGTGTACCTGAGCACATCGCACCGTCGCGATGGGTGTCGCGCCATGCCGCGCCGATGTGATTCTTTCACCGGTGACCGGTTTCGTCCATATCCGAGTTGTGGATCACTGAAAAGCGAATTCGCTGCTGACCGAATCCCGGAGAACCGCCGCCGTGAGTCACGCGACACAGTCATTCTGACTTGCGCATGTTTTCGTTGCGACAGAGATATGGAAGGGTTGCCGGAAAGGCCAGCAGAACGGAAACTCACCAACGGCCCCGTGCCGTTAGTGACGGAGGTGTGCCGGATGAGCAGTCCACGCCCAGGAGCGGCGCGACCGGCGGGGCGTGTGCCCGAGGTGTGGGGCCGGGTCCCCCAGCGGAACAAGAACTTCACCGGCCGCCAGGAACTGCTCGACCGATTGCGCGCCGGCATCGCGGGCCAGGTCACCGCGGTCGTCCCGCACGCGCTGCACGGAATGGGCGGCGTCGGCAAGACCCAGATGGCCGTCGAGTACGCCTACCGCTACCGGTCCGAGTACGAGGTCGTCTGGTGGATCCCCGCCGATCAGCCCGTCCTCGTCCGCGCCTCGCTGGCGAGCCTGGCGCCGTCCCTCGGCCTGCCGCCCGCCACCGCCAGCGGCGTCGAGGACGCGGCCAAGGCGGTGCTGGAGGCGCTGCGCCGCGGCGAGCCGTACGACCGCTGGCTGCTGATCTTCGACAACGCCGACCAGCCCGAGGACCTGCACGACATCATCCCGCACGGCCCCGGCCACGTCCTGATCACATCCCGCAACCACCGCTGGGAAGGCGTCGTGGACACGGTCGCGGTGGACGTCTTCTCCCGCAAGGAGAGCGTCGAGTTCCTCAAGAAGCGCGTCCCCAAGGGCATCGACCCCGACGACGCCGGCCGGCTCGCCGACGAGCTGGGCGACCTCCCGCTGGCGCTGGAGCAGGCGGGCGCCCTCCAGGCCGAGACCGGGATGGGCGTCGGGCAGTACCTGGACCTGCTGCGCGAGCGCACCTCCCAGCTGCTCGCCGAGGGCAAGCCCAGCGAGTACCCGGTGTCGATGACCGCCGCCTGGGGGCTGTCGGTGGCCAGCCTGAACGAGAAGCTCCCCGAGGCCATCGAGCTGCTGCGGTGCTGCGCGTTCTTCGGCCCCGAGCCGATCCCGCGGGACGCGTTCAGCCAGCCGCGCGTCCCGCTCGACGAGCGGCTCTCCACGCTGATCGGCGACCCCATCAGGCTGAGCCGGGTGGTCGGCGAACTCGGCCGGTACGCGCTGGCGCGCCTCGACATCCCCGGCCGTACCCTCCAGATCCACCGGCTGATCCAGGCCCTGATGCGCGAGCAGCTGTCGGAGGCGGAGCAGGAGCGGATGCGCGACCAGGTGCACCGCCTGCTGGCCGGATACGCTCCCGCCGACCCCCTCGAACCCGGCAACTGGGACCGCTACTCGTCCCTGCTCGGGCACATCACGCCGTCCGGCATCGGCTTCAGCGAGCTGCCCGAGGCCCGAGAGACCTGCCTCAACATCGTCCGCTACCTGGCGGCGTCCGGTGACTTCGCCTCCGCCCGGACGCTCATCGACACGTTCCTCGACGACTGGACCGCGACCTCCGGCGAGGAGCACCCCGACGTCCTGTCGCTGCGCCTCGAACAGAGCAACACGCTCCGCGAGCTGGGGTCGTACGACGAGTCCGCGAAACTGAGCCGCAAGTACCTGCCCACCGCCGAGCGGGTGCTGGGCCGCGACGACGACCTGTCGCTGCGCTTCCTGCGCGGCTTCTGCGCCGACCTGCGCGCCGAGGGCCGCTTCCAGCAGGCGCGGGAGCAGGACGAGGACCTGCTGCGGCGGTTCGAGGAGAAGTACGGGGCCGAGGACGTGCGGACCATCCGCACCGTCAACAACCTCGCGCTCGACCTCGGCCTCAGCAGCGACTACGTCGGCTCCCGCGACCGGCTCGGCGAGGCGTACCAGCTCTGCCTGTCCTTCGACCCCACCGCCGTCGACAAGCTCACGCTGCTGAACGTGTGGAGCGGCCTCGCCCGCGCCGTCCGGCTCTGCGGCGACTACGCGGAGGCCTGCGACCTCGGCGAGGACGCGTACGCCTACGCGGTCGAGGAGTTCGGGCCCGAGCACAACCGGACGCTGCGCACCGGCCGGGACCTGTCCATCGCCTGGCGGCGCGCCCCCGACCTCGACCGGGCCAGGGAGCTGGCCGAGGACGTCCACGCGCGCTGCGTCCGGCAGTTCGACCTCGACCATCCCGACACGCTGGCCGCCGCGATGTGCCTGGCCAACCTGCTGCGCACGGTCGGGGAGAGCGACGCCGCCGTCGAGCTCGCCGAGGACACCGTGCGGCGCTACCCGCGGATCTACGGCCCGGCCCACCCGTACAACCACGGCTGCACGGGCAACCTCGCGATCATGTACCGGGTGCAGAACGACCCGGTCACCGCGCGGCGGCTCAACGAGGAGGCCCTGGCCGGCCTGGACGAGTCCCTCGGCCGCGACCACCACTACACCCTCACCGTGGCCACCAACCTGGCCAGTGACCTGGCCGCGCTCGGCGAGTACGGCGACGCCGTCAGCCTCGGGCGCGGCACGTCGCGCCGGCTGCGCGCCGTCCTCGGGCCGGAGCACCCGCTGACGCTGTCCTGCACCGCCAACCTCTCCGCCGACCTGCGCGCCATCGGCGAGAAGGAGGAGGCGGAGAAGCTCTACAAGGAGACCGAGGCCGCCTACACGCGCACGCTCGGCTCCGACCACCCCGACGTCAAGGTCTTCCAGGAGGGGCGCCACCTGGACGCCGACTTCGACCCGCCGCCGATCTAACGGTTCCGCAGGCCCCGCACGTCCGCGGACACCACCCGGTGGATGTGGGTGATGAGCCGGTACAGGTCGTGGCAGTAGACGGACGAGTTGAGGAAGCCGCTGCCCGACCGGTACCGGTGCGGGTAGTGACCCCCGCCGCACACCCGGCGGATCCGGCATGTCCGGCAGCGCGGGCCCATGGCGCGTTCCCCGATCTGCCGCGCCACGATCGGCGGGAGCATCAGCGCCGCGTCGAACGGGTCGCGCGACACGTGCAGGGCCGTCCCGGCCGCCCCGTCGTACGACGACTTCAGCGTGTCCACCTGCTCGATCCGGCCGTTGGTCTCCACGACCACCAGCGAGACCGGCGCCAGGCCCACCGACTCGCCGTACGAGCGCTTCCCCAGCAGCAGCCGGATGATCTCGCTGAAGAGGCGGATCCGCGTCTCCCGGACCTCGGCGCCGTACCAGCGGTCGAACACGGCGATGAGCCAGTCCCCGTACGGCGTCGTCGCGTCCTGCGGCCGCCCGGGCGGGGGCGTGTCCCAGTTGCCGTGCGGGAGCAGGAAGTCGATCGCGGGCGGCCCGGACTCCAGCAGCGACTCGTACGTCCGCACGGGGTCGTTGCGCAGGTCGATGGTGCTGAGGATGCCGCCGTACAGCCGCCGGTACGCGGGCCGGGTCAGCGCGTCGATGCCCGCCCGCACGGACTGGTAGCTGCCCCGACCGTCGGCGCGCCGCCGGTGCAGGTCGTGACCGTCCTCGTCGCCGTCCATGCTGACGCCGATCACGATGTCCAGCTCGTCGAACAGCTCCAGGAACGGGTCGTCGATGAGGACGCCGTTCGTCTGCACGTGCAGGCCCACCTCGATGTCCGGCATGGCGGACCGGAGCGTGGTCGCGACATGGCGCAGATGCTCGACCCCCGCCAGCAGCGGCTCGCCGCCGTGCAGCACCACGTCCACCCGGCGCAGCAGGTTGGACTCGGCGTGCTCGGCGATCCGCCGCGCCGTCAGCTCGACGATGGGGCGGCTCATCCGCCGCGGCTGGCGGCGCCACCCCTGGTCGGCCATCTCGTACATGTAGCAGTAGTCGCAGGCCAGGTTGCAGCGGCTGTGGACCTTCAGGATGAACTCGCGGAACGGCGTCGGGCGCCAGCCGCGTTCCAGCAGGCTCCGCACGTCGAGCGTGTCCGGCCATTCGGCCGTCCCGTTCCCGGCATCGCTGGCCACGCTGAATCGACCTCCCCAGGGGTGGGATCCGAGCGCGGCACTGCGCAGGGTCTGGCCCTCGTCGGCTTATCACGCATAGTCAAGATCGCTAAACCCTCGGGTTAATGATCGCCCATCGTTCGTGATCGCGCCAGATCCCGTCGATCCGGATCAGCTCCGGCGAGAACCCCTCCTTGCGCAGCCCGACCCGCCGCGCCAGCCGCAGCGACGCCTCGTTCCCCGGCTGGATGTCGGCCTCCAGCCGGTGCAGCCCGAGCCGCTCGAACCCGTACCGCACCGCGAGCGCGACGCCCTCGGCCATGAGGCCGCGCCCCTCGTGCGGGACGAACGCCCCGTACCCGAGCACGCCCTTCTCGTACGGCGCCCGCTCGATCCGGCTGATCGTCACGAATCCGGCGATGTCG
This sequence comes from Spirillospora sp. NPDC029432, assembly GCF_040703975.1. Classification (NCBI taxonomy): domain Bacteria; kingdom Bacillati; phylum Actinomycetota; class Actinomycetes; order Streptosporangiales; family Thermomonosporaceae; genus Spirillospora; species Spirillospora sp. NPDC029432. The sequence continues at coordinate 23,719 of NZ_JBEZWH010000005.1, read as the reverse complement.
TCGCCCGAGCACACCAGGAACCCCACGGCCTCGACCCCGTCGAACCTGGCCACGTACTCGCCGAACGCCTCCGGCGTCGTCGGCACGTTCACCCAGGGATGGTGCAGCCGCGCGCTGGCCTTCGCCAGCGCGACGAACTCGTCCAGGTCCTCCGCCGCGACCGGCCGCAGACGCACGCTCATCACCCGCAATCTACGGCAGACCATCCCGTTCCGCCCGGCGCCCTCCCCGCCACGCGAACCGCCTGGCCGGAATGCGCCAGGCCGTTGTCAGGGCATCCCTGGCAACTTAGCCTGTCAGGCACATCCTGACAGCGAAGGAGGGCGCCGTGACCTCGCCCGACACCCTGCCCGAACTCGTCCGCTGCTCCTTCTGCGGCAAGCCCGACGCCGAGGTCGGCAAGCTGGTCGCCGGCGCCGGCGTGCAGATCTGCGACGAGTGCGTCGCCCTGGCCTCATCGATCATCGACGGCAGCCCCGCGGCGCCCCCGGGACCGCGCCCGCCCGCCTGGGAGCCCCTGTCGGACGCCGAGATGCTGGGCCACATCCCGCGCGTCGCCGCGCACATCGACGAGGCCGAGGCCGACCTGCGCTCGTGGGTGCGGGAACTGCGCCGGCGCGGCGTCACCTGGAGCCGGATCGGCGAGGCCCTCGGCGTCACCCGCCAGTCCGCGTGGGAACGCTTCTCCGGCGAGGAGTGACCGCCCGGGGGAGCGTCGGCACGCTCCCCCGGCCCCCGAACCGGCCCGCTACCCCCACTGCCCGGGCACGTAGTCCCCCGCGGGCTGGCGGACGATGACGTTCATCCGGTTGAAGGCGTTGATGATGGCGATGGCGGACACGAGCGCCGCGAGCTGCTCCTCGTCGTAGTGCTCGGCCGCGTTCGCCCACGCCTCGTCGGTGACCCCGCCGGCCGCGTCGGCGATGCGGGTGCCCTGCTCGGTGAGCTCCAGCGCGGCCCGCTCCGCGTCCGTGAAGACCGTCGCCTCCCGCCAGGCCGCGACCATGTTGAGCCGCAGCGGGGTCTCCCCGGCGTGCGCCGCCTCCTTGGTGTGCATGTCGACGCAGAACCCGCAGCCGTTGATCTGGCTGGCGCGGATCTCCACCAGGTGCTGCGTCGCCACCGGCAGCCCCGAGTTCGCCAGCACGCCCGCCGCCGCGGCGACATGCTTCATGATCTTCGCCGCGACGCCGCTGCGCATGAAGTCGAGCCGAGCCTCCATGATGTCCTCCTTGCCGTTGAGCGCTTCCACAGGGAAGACGACACGGCCCGCGCGAACGTGACACCTTGGGGCCATATCCGCCGCAATATCGATCGCCCATGCGTATCGCTATTGGACGCGGCCAGTTGATCTCTGCTGTGCTCTGCGCATGAGAGCTGATTCCCGCCCGCGCACCCGGCTGGGCGCCGCGGCGCTGACGGCGTCCGCCCTGATCGCCTCGGCCTGCGGAACGAGCGCCCCGGCCGCCACGGCGGGCGCCGCGAAGCCCGCCGCCCCCGCCGTCCGGTTCGCGGCGCATGCCGGCCTCGCGAAGGCGCTGCGGGCGCTCGAATCCTCGTACGACGGGCGCATCGGCGCCGTGGCGATCGACCTCGGCACGGGCAAGGCCGTCGGCTACCGGGCGCACGGGCGCTTCCCGTTCAACTCGATGTTCAAGGTTTACGCGTGCGCCGCGGTCATGCGCAAGGCGCGCGACACCGACCCCGGCCTCCTCGACCGCGTGGTGCGCTGGAAGCCCGAGGAGGTGCTGGAGAACTCGCCGGAGACCAAGGAGTACACCGACACCGGCATGACCCCCGCCCAGCTCTGCCGCGCGGGGATCACCAAGAGCGACGGCCTCGCGGGCAACATGCTGCTGAGGCAGATCGGCGGCCCGGCCGGGCTGACCCGGTACTTCCGTTCGCTGGGGGACGGCGTGAGCCGGCTCGACCGCTACGAGCCGTACCTCACCGGCTGGGCGCCCGGCGAGAAGCCCGACACCACCACTCCCGCGGCCGCCGCGGGCTCCTTCTCCCGGATCACCACGGGCGACGCCCTCGACGCCCGGGACCGGCGGCGCCTGGTCGGCTGGCTCCGCGGCTCCCTCTCCGGCACCAAGCGCATCAAGGCCGGCCTCCCCCCGACCTGGACGGTCGGCGACAAGACCGGCACCGGCGGCGCGAGCAACTTCGGCACCGCGAACGACACCGCGATCGTCTGGCCGCCCGGAGCCACCAGGCCGATCATCATGTCCGTCCTCACCAACCGGAACGCCAAGGTCCCCCACGACGACAAGGTGATCGCCGATACCGCCACCGAACTGGCCGAGGCCCTCGGCCGGCTCGGTGCATGATGGGACGGTGATCGAACTCCGCGACCTGACCGTCCACATCGACACGGGCCGGTGGAACGAGACGGTTCTCGACACGGTGAACCTCGCCGTCCCGGCAGGCCGCCTCACCGCTCTCATCGGCGAATCCGGATGCGGCAAGTCCATGGCCGCCGCGGCCCTCGCCGGCGTGCTGCCGGAGACGGCCCGCAGCACCGGCCAGGTACTCGTCGACGGTTCGCCCGTACAGGACCGGTCTCAGTGGCGGCGCCTGCGCGGCCGCACCATCGGGCTGGTCCCCCAAGAGGGCGTCACGGCATTCGACTCCACAGAGACCGTAGGCGCGCAGCTGCGCCGGCTGGAGCGGCGCTGGAGCCTCGACCGCGCGTGCGCCGCGGCCCACTACCCCACCGAGCTGTTCGACCTCTACCCGAACCAGCATTCCGGCGGCCAGATCCAGCGCGCCGCGCTCGCCGCCGCGCTCCTGCCCGAGCCCGGCGTCCTCATCGCCGACGAACCGGCCGGCTCCCTCGACACCGAGACCGCGTACGGGGTGTGGACGACCCTCCGCCGGTACGCCGACGCCGGCGCCGCCGTCCTGGTGATCACGCACGACATCCCCATGCTCACCGCCACCGGCGTCGCCGACCGGCTGGTCCTCATGCGTCGCGGCCAGGTCACCGCCACGGGCGGGACCGGCGACCTGGCGGCCCTCCCCGACCCGTACGTACGCGGCTTCTTCGAGCCGAACACCCTCTGACCGACGAACCCTTCAGCGGCGCGTCCTCGCGAACCAGTGCCCGCGGAAATCCGACGTGGTGGTGAGCGGGTGGTCCGGATCGGTCATCTGGCGGAACAGGAACTCCGCCGCCGTGCACTCGAACCGGCTCCCCGCGTTGAGACTGTCCAGGGCGTAGACGGGCCAGCGGTCGGGATCCGGCCCCTCGGTGATCCAGAAGAACCGCTCCTCGTTCTCGTTGTCCGACCAGGGGATCACGCCGCCGGGATCCGGGAAGGGCGGAGGATGCTCGCCTCCCGGCACGATCCCGGCGTAGAGCTCGGTATGCCAGATCAGCTCCTCCGGGGTGAAGACCCGGAGGAACTCGTCGAACAGCCCGTCGCACCCGAACGTCTCGACGAGCCGCTTGTAGTCGCCCGGCAGCGGAACGCCCAGGCGCGACTCCACCGCCGCCCAGTCCGGCGCGGGCACCTCGGGCACCGTCCCCGCGGTGATCGCGACCAGCCGTTCCACCCATGGCATCTCCGCAGGCAACTCGCCCGGGTCCGGCAGATCACGCTCCGCGACGGCCACGACGGCCCGGCCGTCCACCTCTTGACCGAGCACGACCACCCGCGCGTCCCAAACCCAGGCGCGCCCCCGCGGGGGCAATTCCCCCAACCCATCGGCCCAGGGGAACGGGCCGGCGTAGCGCTCGGTGAGCACTTTCGCCAGACCGTCCACGCCGCCGGAGACCGGCAGGCACACATGCCCGAGCGAATGCCCCTCCTCCTCGCACATTAGACCATCGCGATCCATCTGCATGAGTCTGGCCACGGCGGCCGGAACCTGCTCACCATCCATGACGACACCCAAGCACGCACCAGCGACAACGCGTTGCCACAAAGCCGCCGAATTGGCCAAGGACGCCACATCGTCTGCGACGATATGCCCCACCGCGGAAGAGGAACGATGACCGAACTCGCCAAGCTCGCAAGCCTCGTCGATATGGGCGCCGCCACACGCCGATATGACTGGCCGGCGGCGGCCGCGACGCTGGGAGCCATGCCACCGCCCGATTACATCGAACTGATCGACGCTCACGGGGGCGGCACCCTCGACCGGGACCTCACCGTGTTCGAGCCGGGCGCGGTGCCCGCCGCCTACGACCTGCTGACCGAAGGACTCCTCCGCGCGGAAGACGCCGAAGAGTTCTGGGCCGAGGGCGACCCCGACTTCCCCAGACCGCCCCGGCTGTCCGCCCCCGGCACCAGGCTGATCTGCTGGGCGAGCACGCCCGCCGCGGAGTTCCTCTACTGGGTCGTCCCCAGCGCGGTCCCCTCCGCCTCATGGACGATCGCGCTGCAGCAAGGCGAGGACCACCTCTGGGAGTTCTTCGACCTGGGAACCGTGGCCTTCCTCCACTCGCTCCTCACCGGCGGGATCGAGTCGAGCATTCTGAAGGACTGGTACGCACGGCAGGATTCACACTCGTACACGCACTTCTGAACCCGGTTCGGCGAACCACACTCCGCCCACCATCGGCCCTTCAGGCGACGACCGAGGCGACGAAGGCGTCCAGATTCGCCTTGATCCGCGCCACCTTCTCCTCAAGAGGAAAACCATCGTCGCGGCCATTGCCCAGCAGGGTCTGCTTCTTGCCCCGTACGTATAGGGAACAGGCCAGGTCGGCGCACAGGTACCGTCCGACGGTGTTGCCCTGCTTGCCGGCCTCGCCACTGCGCCGTGCGCTCATCAAAGCGACCCCGCCGCCCGTGTGCACGGTCTGGCAGACCGAGCACAGACTGGACGAGTTGAACCCGCGCGCCCTACCGGGCGCAGACGCCAATCGAAGCGCTATCCCGGTGAGCCGGCCGCCCGTCTCGGCGACCAGGTAGGCCCGGTCGGGGGCCTTCTCATCACGCCAGCCGAGGAAGTCGAGGTCGTCCCAGGGGGACTCCGCGAAGTCCTTGGGAAGGCTGAGCCGCCTGGCGTCGCCCTTGGAGCAGTTGACGAAGCAGGATCGCAGGTCACGTTCGGTAATCGCTTGCACGGCGAGCGAGCCTAGGCTCGCGCCCGCTGCGCAGGCAAAACATTATCGAGCACATCGCCGCACGGGGCCGGGCATGGTGCGGGCAGTGCTCAGGATGCACAACGGGCAGCGCGAGACCATGCTCGCCGGCCGAGCCGGGACCGCGGTCCCGTGCCTGCCCACCCTGATGTTCCTGTCCACCGATCTGATCCTCCAGGAATGGCGGATGTGGCAGAAGGTCGGTGATGTCGTCGACGGTACGGTCCTCCCGGGCGCCGAAGGCATCATCAAGCCGCTGTACGGCTCGCCGGGCTGGATTCCGCTCTGGAGCGACCCGGTCAGTGCCGACTACGTAGGACTCGACCTCGGCCCGGGTCCGAAGGGCACCTCCGGCCAGATCATCGATTTCGGGCGAGACGAGGAAACCACTTCCTCTGCGCCGGCGACTTCACCGAACTAATCTCGCTCCTGCACCACGAAACCGTGATCCGCGGCGCCTGGCAGGCCACCACCATCACCGACGCCGACGGAACCCATCCCTGGTTCGAAGACCCAGAGGAGCATTTCTTCAACACCCTCTACACGAACTTCGCCGAACCGCCCCCCTAAGAAAGCCCCGGTTCGCACACGCTCGACCTACTTGCCGTCGCCGTACGACTCGTACGCGAGGTACTCACCGAAATCGTCCTGGTGCCAGCAGGGAGTACCCCACCGTCCGCCATGTTCCAGCGAACCCTCGTAGTCGATCTCCAAGCTGCTGCCCTCACTATGGCCCATCATCCCGAGTCGCCGGTTCCTGCTGTACAGAAAGAGCGAAACACTCGCGCGAGGCTCCCCGTCGTGCGACATGTCGGCCCCCAGCACCCCTTCCCAGCACAACTGGAAACCATTGCCCTGCGGAGGCGCACTACGAATGCCGCAGGAGAACGTCCACCCCTCGTCCTCCAGGAAGCAGTCGTCCAGCGGCGACACGATCTCGATCGGTTCCTGCAACAACGTGCTCAACTCCGCAACGAGCCGCGTGATCACGCTCACTCGGGGATCATCTCTGCAGGTCACCCGCTACGCCTCCCGAGCCACTAGTGAAGGCAACGGTCCGACACCGAGCATAGGGGCACGTTTACCGACAGCGACGACCCGCGCGGTCGCGGTTCCGCGGGCCCCTCCAGCGCTGGGGCGGCGGCGTACGAATTCCAGCTTCGGATCAGGCTGGTCGATCAGAGGCATAGCGGGCGAGCGTGGTCTCTACCGCTTGCTCGACGGCGTAGCGGATGTCGGAGGCTGTGGGGTTCCAGTCGGTCAGCAGCATGCGGGGCCACAGGACGTAGTTGGCGATCATCCCGAGGAACTGGTTAGCGGCGCTCTCGGCGTCCGGAACGTCGGCGTTACCGGCGTCGTGCTCCGACTCCAGGTAGCGCTGGACAGAGGTGAAGTAGGGCAGCTTGCCGAGCTGGAACTGCATCCGTCCCAGTTCGGGGAAGCGAGGCAGCTCGGCGATGACGATGCGGAACAGGGCTGTCATGCCGGGTCGGCCGATCAGGTCGGCGTAGCGGTGGCCGATGGAGGTCAGGCCGGAACGCAGATCTCCGGCCTGAGGTGGCGCGACGGCGCCGGTGGCGTCGCGCTGCCATGACTCGGTGACGATGGCCTCGAAGAGGGCTGCCTTGGTGGGGAACTGCTTGAACAAGGTGGACTTCGAGACTGCCGCCCCTTCGGCAATGCGCGCGAGGGACGTGCCGTCGTAACCGTGGTTCAGGAAGAGGTCCGTGGCCGCGGAGATGATCGCCTCACGCTTTTGCTGGGCGAGACGGCGGTGGTGTGCGGAGAGCTCTGCTGCCATGCGTGCAGTATGCCCCAGATCCGAGGCGAGTCACTTGACTCGCATCTTTGGGCCGCCTACGCTGCAATGGAAAGGCGAGTCGATCGACTCGCATCTGATGACGGTGCCCGATGTCTCTCTGGTGCCGTGTGATGAGGGAGTAGCGGATGACAGCCGACAGGATCGCTTTGGTCACCGGTGCGAACCGTGGTCTGGGCCGGAGTACGGCTCTTGCGCTGGCGGCGCGCGGGGTGCGGGTCGTGGTCACTCATCGCGGTGATGTGGCCGGGGCCGAGGGGACGGCGCAGCACGTGCACGCTGCGGGTGGGACCGCCGCTGTCGCGCGTCTCGACATCAGCGACGTCTCCTCTTTCGGAGCCTTCACTTCCGAGCTGAGCGGACTGCTTGAGCGCTGGGGGGCTTCGCGGCTCGATATCGTGGTCAACAACGCGGGGGTGGGTGTCTTCGGCCCACTGGAAGCTGTCACGACCGACGACTTCGACACGGTGTTCGGCACGAACGTGCGGGGCACGTTCTTCCTCATCCAGTCGCTTGTGCCGATGCTGGCGAAAGGCGCCCGCGTCATCAACGTCTCGTCGTCGTTGACTCGCCACACCAGTTCCGCGACCTCGGTCTACTCCGCCTCGAAGGCCGCCGTCGAGGCCCTGAGCCGCACTCTGGCCGCGGAACTCGGCCCCCGAGGTATCCAGGTCAACTCCATTGCCCCGGGGCCGACCGCGACCGACTTCAACGGCGGTGCCATGCGGGATGACGCCGGTATGCGCCAGGGGCTGGCCGGGCAGACCGCGCTTGGCCGCGTCGGCGAACCCGAGGAGATCGGCGATGCCATCGCCACACTGGCGTCCGACGGCCTGCGCTGGATGACCGCCCAGCGCGTCGAGGTCTCCGGCGGCGCCCTCCTGTGACCGACCGGGCGAGTCTGTCCCGGGCCACAGGCAACGGCGCGCTGGCCGACCTGCCCGACCCGGCAGGCGACGCGAGACGATATCGAGGCCCACCGAGCACAGCGAACGCGCCTGCCGGGTACTAGCACCGCAGGCGCCCTCCAAGCATTTGCCTTACACGCCGAGAGAAGCATCAAGCATCCGGGGCCGGAAACCGGGCGATGTACCGCAGAGCCCGCTCCCACGGATCGAAGGCAAAGAGCTCCCGTGGCCGGTGGTGGTGGCGCACACAGAACGTGTCGAGATCCATGCGAATCGGACACGGCCGAAGATCACTCTGCGGCTCGGCGGCGCGCGTGACCCGCAGGAGTTCCGACTCCAAGTTCCATCCGTCGTGATCGAACGCCCAGGTGCCGTCCGTGACGTAGATATGGCAGGCGTCCCTCGCCCCACGCGGCCAGAGGCCGACCAAGCGGAACCCGGCATCCGGATAGGTCTCGATGAACGCGTACGCGAGGATGTGGCAGGCTCCAGCGGCGAAAAACGCCACATCATCCCGATTCCACGAGAGCAACTGATCCTCTCGCTCGGCACTGGTGCGTCTGAACTGGGCGCTCGGCCGGTACACACCCGAAAGGCTACGACCCTACGGAGAACGTCAGCGCTCAATCACGGGCTTGGCCGGTGCACGTGTTGCTACAGATCAGGAGCCCCCTGGACTCCCGTGCGCCTTCGTAGCTTCCCGACCCAAACTCGGTCGAGTGCTACTCCCAGGTGTTGCCGCACATGTCGTCCATGCCGTACGGGCTGGCACCACTCGCGTAGCAGCGAACGGGGTCACGCTCCGGCGCGCAGGGGCTGGCGCTGCCTCCGCTTCGAGCAGGTCCAGTAATGACAACCTCAGCAATGTGGTCGCTGCCCTGTCGGAGCGGTCAGGCAGCTTCCGCAAGAGCCTTGCGTACAGCGGATGAGAGGGCCCTCGTGGGCGGATCTGCATGGGACTGCATAGTGCCCTATAACGGAGATGTCGCGGCCGCGCTGGCGACGGCGCGGGAGATGACGTTCCGGGAGGGCGATTTCCACTGGGTGCATGACGGCCGTTGGGGCTTGCCTGAGCGCCCGCGGCCGAACTCGGTCGCGGAACTCTGGGCAGACCCCATCGTGCAGGAGACCGGCACCCACTCAGTGCTGGACATCTGGGACGTTTGCGGCTCTGCCGAGGACTCCGAGATCGCGGTGGCTGCGCTGCTTACGCATCAGACCAGCCAACGACTCTTTGGAACCGACCGCCCGACCCGAGACGACTACCAACGTGCGCTAGTGGCGCTCTGGGATGTCGTAGAGGATCGTGGTTTCGGCTACTACGTGCTCCTATACCGCGACAACGTTCCGGACGAGATCTCCTTCTTCGGAGTCACGGGCGATTAACAACCAGGCGGACGAGCGACAGCACGGCGGGAACAGACGGAAGAGCCCGCATGCCCAGAGCGCCAGGGTGGGCGGACGCCGGCGACCGCGCAGCGGCACTCTTGAAGTCGTAATAAACGCTCTCGTCTTGGGCCGTTGGCCCTGGGAGAGCAGCTGACTCACTCGTAGCGGCGGCGCCATGCTGCGCAGCGTTCGATATAGGCCGGCAGGTACCTCAACGCGTAGAGCGGGGTTCTCGAACGCGTCCAGGATTCCCGCTCCTCCGGTGACACGCCCGTAGTCTACTACAGAGAGAAGTTTGCAGAGAAAACTTTGCAGAGGTAACTCTGTAGAGTAGGTTCTGGCAACATGCAGCCCCCTGGAACCAAGCGCCGTGCCGGGCGTGCGACCGCAGCGAGCCTCGGCGTCATCGCCGGACTGGTTGCGGCCACCGCCGCTGCCACGGCTTTCGTCACCGCTCCCACGGTGAACGCCACGCCCGCGGCGGCTCATCGCCTGAGCTGGACCTCGTGCGATGCCCCGGACTACCCCGGCGCGGAGTGCGCCACCCTGTCACTGCCGGTCGACTGGGACCGTCCCGACGGGCCGACGTTCGAACTGGCCCTGGCTCGGCGCAAAGCCACCGGCCCCCGCGAACGCGTCGGATCCCTGGTGTTCGGTCCCGGCGGCCCCGGTGACAGCGGCGTCGACCGTGTCGTGGAAGGTATCTCCCGCTTCAGTCCCGAAGTGCGCCGGCGCTTCGACATCGTCAGCTTCGACCCGCGCGGCGTGGGCCGCAGCAACCCGATCACCTGCTCCGCCGACCTGCTCGCGCAGCGGCCCTCACCCGAGATCCACGACCAGGCCGCCTTCGAGGCCACCCTCGACTACAACGCCGAGCTGCGCGCCGACTGCCGTCAGCGCACCGGTCCCCTGTTCGACCACCTCGACACCGCGAGCACCGTCCGGGACCTGGAGGCCGTCCGCGTCGCCCTCGGCGAGCCCAAGCTGACCTTCCACGGCAGTTCCTACGGAACGTTGCTTGGCGCACAGTACGCCGAGACCTACCCGCACCACATCCGCGCCATGGTGCTGGAAAGCGTGATGGACCACAGCGTCGCGACCACCCGTACCTTCCTGCGCGACCAAGGCGCTGCGGCCCAGGACTCCTTCAACGAGTTCGTGAGGTGGTGCAAGGCCAGCACCGGCTGCGCCCTGCACGGCCGGGACGTACGAACGGTCTGGAAGGGCCTGCTGACCCGCGCCGAACGCGGTGAACTGGACAACCCGAAGGCGCCCGGGACCCGCATATCCTCGATCGACCTGGTCAACGCGATCGCGTTCCGCGCGTTCTACAAGGCCGACTTCGCCGGCCTGGCCAAGACCATCGCCACCATGGCCGACACCAGCCCGCTCCCGGCGGCGCCCACCGCTCTGTCGCCCCTGCCGCCCACGGCGCCGATCTTCTGCTCCGACTGGAACCTGCCCGCACGCGACCACCGCGAGTACACCTCGCTGGTACGAACACTGCACCGGACGGCCCCGGACATGCCGTACCTGCTACCCGTCCGCGTGGTGGCCTCATGCCTGGGTACGCCCGCCACCAACCTCCAGCATCGTCTGAAGGTCGACGGCGCTCCGAAGATCTTGCTGTCCAACGCCCGGCACGACCCCGCCACCGGCTACCCCTGGGCACAGTCGGCGGCACGTCAACTCGGCCAAAGCGGCGTGCTCCTCACCTACCAAGGCCACGGGCACGGAAGCGTCACCAACGGCGCCTGCATGGAGAACACAGTCGACGCCTACCTCACAGAACTCAAAGTTCCCGCCCGAGGCACCGCCTGCCCTGCCCAAAGCCTCTGAACTCATCGTCGAACCCGACGCCTCAATCAGGGGCCAGATGACGCACACTGGATCCGACCGCACCGTTCCACCACAGCGTCAATCGCCCTCGCCAAGGACGCGAATGCTTTCTCCTGCGGTCTGAACGAATGACGATACGGCGTGAGCACTCGTGCCCGTGCCCCGATCGCATGACCGTCCCTTAGAACGGGCGCAAACAGGCCCAGGCCTCGAGAGTCTCCAGGCCTGGGCCTCCGTTGCGGAGCGGTGTCGGGATTCGAACCCGCGCCGGCAGCTTGGGGAATAGCTTCAATCTTGCCGGTCCACCCGACCGACATGCAATCACAGTATTCCGGGAGTGATTGTGAACGACCCATGATCGTCCTGGCGTGGCCCGCTAATGGTCCGGCTCTCCACTCCTGACCTGCCACTCTCTCGCCGCGCCTCCCGAGCGTGCCGCAGTCGCCCGGACCCCGGCTTCCCTCAGGCGTGAGGCCAGCAACTCCACTTCGGGGAGTGTCCCTGTGAACCTTCCCGCCTGCACTCGGCGCAGCGTCTCCCTGGCCTGCCGTAGATCCCCACCTAGTTCGGCACGCAGGACCTGCATTACCTTCGCCGGACGTACCGACGGATCCACGATCCTGAGATGCGCCTGGCCATGTTGAGCAATAATGCGTGCCCTTAGGTCCGGTGGAACGTCCTCTCGCCCGCAGACGGCGAAAGCATGCCCGCACGCCGAGCAGTTGCTCTGGAAGTCCCAATGCAGCCCATCACTGAGCAACGTCTGCGCACCGCTGCAGATTGCCAGAACACCACAAGCCTCGCACGCACGCAGATACTCAACTGACTCTACGATCGCAGCATCACCAGTTCCAGTTCAGGCACGCCGAGCCAGGACTCACGATCTCTATAGTCTCTCGCACGCGAGAGCTCCCGTTCACCGCTCCTGGTTGCACGCAGAGGCCCCGCTTCGGGCACGCTCATCCAGGGGCAGTCAAGGCTTCGGCCGAACGAGTGCCTGAGCGACGATCACACGCTCCCCGTTGAACGTCAGCGAAGGCGAGCCGTGCAGCTCATAGCCGAGGTCAAGTGCTTCGCTGACCCTTCGACAGAAAGCCTCATCGTCGGGGCCAGTAAGAACGCGGTACCTGGGAAGATCTTTCGGGTCGGGCATGCGGCAAGTGTAGAGACCGGGGCGCGCATGCCCCGGCTGCGAAACGGGACCGGACGGAACAGGGCACCCGCCGGCCCCGCATCAGCGGGGTGCCCATGAAGACGTAATGAAGTCCTCATCCGGGGCCGTTGGCCCTGGGAGGTCAGCTGACTTGCTTCTGGGCCTTGTAGCGGCGCCATGCTGCGCTGCGTTCCGCGTGGGCGAGGAAGTGCTGAGCTTCGAACTCCTCGGCTGACCAGTCCTCTGGCTCCACCCTCGTCCGGTGTGTACATGCTGGCCCTTCCTGGAGTAGGAGGCCCCGCCGGAGGCATTTCTGCGTTGTGTTGATCTAGCCTGGCGACATGCCGAGACCACCAGAGCCCACGGATCCCGGTCGAGAGGCGAGCCTTGGTCGGGTTGCCCTGTGGTTGGCCCCGGAGGATCTCGACTGGTTGGCCTCTCACTGTGTGTGCACTGATGCCACGCCTGATGACGAACGGGAACGGTGCGGCCGAGTTCGGTTCCGTGCCAGTGCTGCGCTGCATAAGGCAGGCGTGAAACCTAGCGGCTCCTGACAGAGCGGCGGCGCGTACCCAGTGGCTGCCGTCAGCCGGGCGACTGGGCTTGGGCGGTGGCTTTCGCGCTCCCGCCTTCGGCCCGCCGTGGTGGGACCTGCGTCCACGCGGCACCTTAACCCAAGGCGGGACCGAAAAGGGATCCGCCGTTCGGGCCGGTGACGGTAGCGAAGGGCTATCGCCTCCTGCGGGCCATTCTCAACACGGCCGTGCGGGACAAGCGGATCAACGAGAGAACCCGTGGCAGATCCCGGGCGCGGATCTGGAGTCGAGCCCGGAACGGCCGGTGCTGGGGGTGGCCGAGGTGTTCCGGATCGCTGACGCCATCGCACCTCGGTACCGGGCGCTGGCGCTCCTCGCGACTTTCGGCACCCTGCCTAATGGCCTGTTAATGGCCCAACGGCTGGCCTGGGCACCCGCCTACCGTCGTGGCCCGATGGCGCATTTCCGCTCGAACGCGCTCCGCTCCGGATTGGGCAGGACGGCCTTTTAGGCCGGTTGGCCGCTCCCGAAGAGCACGGTCTGGGTGATGTTCGCCAACCGTCGTGCGGCGGCGGGATCGAAGGGCGCGCCGTCCACGTCGATCTTGGTGTGCTGCATGTAGGCACTCAACGGTTCTGGGTCGGGGTTGTCGAGGTGGCGTCGCAGCATGCCCACGGCCGCGTCGACCGGCTGGCCGCGGTCGCGCATTCCGGCGACCAGCGCCGCGTCGGCCTCGTTGTAGTCACCGGCGAATCCGGTGGCGGTCAGGCCGGGATGCGCCAGGACGTAACGGATCCGGGTGCCGGGGTGTGCGGCGGTGAATCCGACGCCGGCCAGGTCGCTGAGTTTGCCGCATTGCGACATGATCCGGTCCGGCCGGTAGTCGCGGGTGAACTGGAGGTCCTCCCAGTTCATCGCCGACAGATCACCGCCCGGTCCGGCCAGGTTGAGGATCACTGGCCGCTCCCCTGCCTCGAGCCGGTCGGCCAGGCCGTGGCTGAACAGATACCGGCTGAGGTAGAACAGCGCGAAGTTGTGCTCGATGCCCTCGGCGGTCTCGTGGCGGGTCGAGCGGTAGAAGCGCGCGGCCAGCACCAAGGCGTCCACGACCGGGTGACTCTGCGCGATTTCGGCGACGACCCGCCGGTTCTCGGCCACCAGGCTCAGATCCGCCTGAATGTATGCGGCGCGCTCGCCCGAGCCGATGGCCTGGGCCTCCTCCATGAACCGGCGGCCCTTGTCCGGGTTGCTGCCGACGACGATCACCCGCTCGCCGCGGCCCAGGTAGTGCAGGCCCAGGCCCTTGCCGATCCCGTCGGTGCCCCCGGTGATCACGATGGTCTTCAATGACGCCTCCCCAACTAGACCCGTGAGTCTAACTTAAGAGTCTCATGAGTACAGACATTGGTGCGGGGTCATTAGCCTGGAGAGTCTGGTTCGGTGAACGTCGCGGTATGCTCAGAACATGAGCCCACCGCCGGACAGGGGCCGCATCGACAAGCGGAAGGACATCCTGGACGCCGCGTTCACCGTGTTCGCGCGGGAGGGCTACCCGCAGGCCCGTGTCGATCAGATCGCCGCAGAGGCGGGGGTCGCCAAGGCCACCGTCTACAACCACTTCGGCGACAAGGCGTGCCTGTTCCGCGAGGCCATCGCCGCGCTGTCCGAGCGGGCGCTGGCCCGCAACCTGGCCGCGGTGGCACGGCTGGCCGAGGCGGGTGATGATCTGCCCGCCACGCTGACCAACGTCGGGCTCCACCTCGTCGACTGTTATTGCGACCCGCAGTCCTGGGCGCTAAGGCGCCTGCTGTATGCCGAGACTCCACAATTTCCCGATCTACTCGAACTGACGCGGGTCGGCGTCGCCGAGCCGGTCACTCAAGCGCTCGCTGACCGGCTCGCCCGACTGGCCTTGGAAGGCCACATCGACATCTCCGACCCGGCGTTGGCCGCCGAACACCTCACGGCGCTGCTGAACGGGCCGCTGGAGGCACGGTCACGCTTCGGCACGCGCCGCATCCCCCGCCTCGAACGCAAGGCCATCACCGAATCCGCAGTGGCCACATTCCTCAGCGCCTTCACACCCCGGCCTTGAGCCGCGATGCGCCAGGCTTAGGCCCATTGCGCATGCCTCGGGTCTGCTGCCAACCGGCATCGGGCGCGGCTTCGTTCGACGACGTCTGGACGATGCGGAGGGAGACGATGGGGCAGCAGGGGCGCCTAGAAACGATCAAGGCCCAGGTCTCGAGACTATGCCCCTTGGCCTGGGCTTTCTCATGTTGGATAGGGTGACGCGAATCGAACCCGCGCTGTCAGTTTGGAGCTCATTCGAAACCTGGCCCTCAAGGCGGCTGACCTGGCGATGCGGCGTGCCGCGAGTGACCGCAAATACCCCTTGATCACCGTGCCTAATCGCTCGCTAATCGTTCGCCGCCTACCGCCTGGCCTGGAAAGACCCCCGAAACCGGCGGGCGTGAGCGTCAGGACTTCGGGGGAACGCGCCCTTGGAACCAGTGCCCGCGTACGTGCTCCGCGGCGATGTGGAACGGGTGCCTCTGGTCGGTCATCTGCCGGAACAGGAACTCGGTGGCCGTGCACTCGAACCGGCTGCCCTCGTCGAGGCTGTCCACGGCGTAGACGGGCCACCGGTCGGGGTCGGGGCCGTCGGTGATCCAGTAGTAGTTCTGCTCATGCTCGTTGTTCGACCAGGGGAGCGCACCGCCGGGGGCCGGGAACGGCGGATGCTCGTCTCCGAACGCCAAGTCGTAGTCGGCGTGGTACTCGGTGTGCCAGATCAACTCCTCCGGGGTGAAGACATCGAAGAACCCGTTGAACTTGCCGTTGCAGCCGAACGTCTCGACGAGCCGCTTGTAGTCGCTCGGCAGCGACGTGCCCAGCCGCGACTCGACCGCCGCCCAGTCGGGTGCGGGGACCGGCGACGACGGCCCACCCGTGATCGCTACCAGCCGCTCCACCCACGACATCTCCGCAGGCAGATCGACCGGTTCCGGGATGGTCCGTTCCGCGACGGCGACGACCGACCGGACGTCCGCGTCCGCCCCGACCGCCCGCATGCCGTGTGCCCAGGCGTGGTCCCAGACGTGTTTGTCTGGGACGGCCATCGGCGGTTCGCCCCTCCAGTACACAGGGGGTACCGATTGTTGAACTCGTCCTCTGGAGCGATGCCGTAGTCGGAGACCAGCACGCAGGTGTGCCCGTCCCGATGCCCGGGCTGTTCGCACGTCAGGTCATCGGACTCCGCCTCTAAGAGGCGAGACACGGTCGCTATGAGTTCCTTGCGATCCATGGGAAGCCACCCAAGCACCTGCCACCGACATCACGCCACGGCCGGACGCATGCGCGGGCACCCACGTCGGGACTCTGGACGGTCGGACCACCTGGCCTTAAACACCATCTCAATTGGTGAGTCGGCGGTGGCAGATTAAGACGGCGGCGATGCCGACGAAGGCCAGGAAGTGCTCGGGTTTGCGTTCGTAGCGGCGGTGCAGGCGGCGGCAGCCGTTCAGCCATGACACCGTGCGCTCGACCACCCAGCGGTGCCGGCCCAGCCGGGTCGAGGACTCGATACCGCGGCGGGCGAGCGCGGGGTGATACCGCGTCCGCGCAACCAGCGCCGCACGTCGGCGTAGTCGTAGCCCTTGTCGGCGTGGAGCTTGGCGGGACGGCGCCGGCGTGGGCCGCGCCTCGACCGGATCGGCGCAATGCCGCGCACCAAAGGCTGCAGGGCCAGCTTGTCGTGGGTGTTGGCGGCCGAGATCCCGACAGACAGCGGCAGTCCGGCACGATCGACCAGCAGGTGGATCTTCGACCCGCTCTTGCCGCGGTCGACAGGATTCGGGCCCGTCAGCTCCCCCCTTTGGCGGCGCGGACGCTGACCGAGTCGATCGCGCACCGCGACCAGTCCAGCTCGCCCCGCGCACCCAGTTCGTCCAGCACCAGGCGGTGCAGTTTGGCCCACACCCGCGCTTTGGTCCACTCGGTGAAGCGGCGGTGCGCGGTGGGTCCCGACGGGCCGAACACCGGCGGCAACTGCTGCCAGGTGCAGCCGGTGGTCGCCACGAAGATGATCGCCGCCAGCACCTCACGATCTCCATGCCGGCGCCGCCCGCCGCCCTGTGGTCGCGTCGGAGCAGGCGGCACCACCCGCTGAAACAGCTCCCACAACTCCTCGGGGACCAGCCGTTCAACCATCTCCACGACGGCAGACTAACGCTGACTTACCAATTGAGATGACGTCTTACTCGGTCTCGCCACCGCACTCCCCTGGTTTCCGTAGCGGCTCCGGCACGCGCGGACCTTGGGTACGTACTTGGTACGGCTTGCCGCTGTGAGCCGATGACGGCCAGACACAGCCGGACACGACATGAAGACTGTTCGGAAGTAGCGATCGCCCTGCCGCTCCTCCGTCTACCGAGGTCGGACGGTGGTGAACGTGTGCTGTCGCGCGGGGTAGGTAGCGGACGTTGCCGTCACCCTCCCCGGCGCTGACCTCGCTACTTCACCTGTCGGACGTACAGCTGATGCAGCTCTGTCTGGCGTCCCTGACCACCTGGATGCGAACCACCGGCACCGCCGCCCCGTCCACCAAGGTCAGATTGTGCCTGGAGCGCGCCAGTGGTGCTCTCTGGTGGTCATCGTTGCCGTCAGGGCTGCCGTCAGCGGTCGGTGCTGTCACGCGACCTTGATTGAGTGGGGACCAACGCTGACGGTGATGTCCAGGTGCCCGCCGAGCGCGCTGGCGTAGGCGCGCAGTGTCTCCAACTCCATGGCTCCAATGTCGCCGTTTTCGATCTGGGAGACGCGGGATTGGGAGACTCCCAGGATCTGGGCGACCTCGGCTTGTGTCTTGCCGATGGCCTTGCGGAGTTCCTTGAGGTGGTGGCCGGCGATGTAGGCGTCCAGTTCGGCGCGTGCCTGGACCTGGCGCTCGGGGTCGGCCAGTTCGGGGTTGCGGCGGTGTGCTTCGGCCTTGATGTCCTGCCAGCGGCGTCCGGTGCTCATCGTCCGCCCTCCTTGTCCTTCGCTGCCCGGTACTCGGCGTAGCGGGCTTCGGCCAGAGGAATCGCCTCGTCGTACCAGCGTGACCACTGCCCGGCCTTGTCCCCAGCGACCAGGAAGATCGCGGGACGGTCCGGATCGAAGACGAATAGCATGCGGATCTCCGATCGCCCCCGACTGCCGGGCCGCAGCTCCTTGAGATTGCGTAGCTCGCTGTTTTCCAGGGTGTCTACCAGTGGCCGTCCCAGCGTCGGCCCGACCTCGGCCAGCCTGTCGATGGCCTGCTCGATCAAGGCTGCGGTGTCCGTCTCTGATTCACACAGCTCGAGGAACCAGCTCTCGACCGGTTCGAGGAGGATGACGTCCCAGGGCACCCCACCAATATAACCTCTAACTCATACTGCGGGGGCGTGGGACATCAGGGCGATGCGGCAACTCGTGCCAGAGAGCCGGCCAGAGGTAATGGCACCCCTCGGGCGCGGTGTTCTCAACCAGCCAAGCAATCGGAAGCCGCTGAGGGAGCCCCAGCCGCAGTGCGGTCTCTTCCAGCCTGAGCAGGGAGGGCGTATCAGTCACCTTGAGTTCGCGAGGCACCTGCTGATCCAAGGTCATCAACCCATGCTGCCCCCTCCCTAGACCTTCGTGGTGGAGCGGGTGACGGGAATCGAACCTGCGCTGTCAGCTTGGGCACCAAACCGATCACGCCTCCTGGAGTCGCTGACCTGCCCTCCAGCCCTCCCACGAGTGACCATGAGTACCCCCGGATCACTGCCCCTAGTGCACGCTAATTGCACGACGTCGTGACGCTGACCTCGGCCGTCCTCGCCGCGCGCAACACCTGCTGCACTGCTTCTTCTACCTCCCGTCCACCGCTGTCGTGTGCTCCGCGACGGCTCGGCACACGGTGCCGCGGGACCGGACGGAACAGGCCGCACGCCCGGCGCGCCGGGGCGGGCGGTCGCCGGCGACCGCGAAGCGGCGCCCTTGAAGACGTAATGAAGTTCTCATCCGGGGCTGTTGGCCCTGGTAGTTCAGCTGACTTGCTCCTGGGCCTCGTAGCGGCGGCGCCATGCTGCGCAGCGCTCCACGTAGGCGGGTAGGTGCTGGGCTTCGAAGTCATCGGTTGACCAGTCCTTGGGCTCCACCTCTTCGGGTGTGCAGGCGTAGGCCCATCCGTGGGTGCCGCCGGTCAACTCGACGCGTGTCAGCTCGTAGAGCGGGTTCTCGAAAGCGTCCATAAGGCGCCACTCCTCCGGGGTCAGTCTGGTGAGGAGGTAGCCGCGGGCGGTGGTCTCTCCTGGGACGAGTCCGGGGTAGACCTCGTTGGGGAGTGCTGCCACCCTCCAGCCTTCGGCTGCTGCCGGTTGCTGGTCGGGGACTCGGTCGATCAGGGTGAACAGGACCTCAGGGAACTGGAGGCTTCCGTAGACGAACAAGGCTTGCGGGTCCACCGAGAGGCGATCCCTCGGCCACTGTGGCGGGCTTCCGATGTGCGGCATGGAGCACCTCTCGGTGGACTCTGCGATCAAGGATGGCCGGGGCGGTCTCTCATGTTGAGTACGGCTCGCATGGTCTCGGCTGGTGTGACGCAACGAAAGCCGGTGTCGTCGTCGAGCATGTCTGCTGCTGCGTCGTTGAAGGTTGACGGTGTGCAGCGCAGGAACGGGCTTGTAAAGGCACTGCCCTTCAGTTCGTAGCGTCCCGGCTCGGACTCGGTTGAGCACCACTCCCAGGTGTTGCCGCACATGTCGTATGCGCCGTACGGGCTGACACCGCTGGCGTAGTAGTCAACGGGGGTGGTGCTGCGCTGCCGGCCCTCACGACAGTTGACCTTGGCGGGCGTTCGTTGGCTGCCCCAGGGTAGATGTCGCCTCGGGTTCCTTGGGCGGCCTTCTCCCACTGCTGGGCGGTCGGCAGACCCTTGGCTGACCACTGGGCTTAGGCGGTCGCGTCGTGCCAGGTGGTGAACACGACTGGGTGGTCTGCGAGTCCCTCTGGGACTTCCCCGTTCTCCCAGTGCTGCGGCGGCTTGTAGTCGGTCGCTGCGACGAACCGCCGTAGTCGGCGTTTGTGGTGGGGAACACATCGATGTAGAAGGCCTGGAGGTACACCGGTTCGTTGTTTTCGCCGGCGAAGTAGACGCCTGACGGAACGAGGGTCATCAACTTGCCGTCGATCGGGTGCCTGACCTGGTCTTCGTCTCCGACTGGGATGGACGGCTCTTGCTCGGGGCTCGCGGACTGCTCAGAGATCACGCCGGGATCTTGCGTGGGTGCGTTTGGTGTCGTGAACCCGACCATCCCGGCGAAGCGGGTCTGAACCTCGACGCTGGCGGCAGCGAGGAGGGTATCTAGGGCCTGTTGGTTGACCGGCCGCGGAGTCATCTTCTCCCCGGCCTTCTCCCACTTGACGATGATTCGCTCGCTCACGCCCAGCTCGGCGGCGAAGTCGACCTGACTCGCGCGCTTGGCCTCGCGTAGGGCGCGTGCTTCCAGGCCTGTCCAGCGTTGGACTGCGGGGGCAACTGTGGTCTCCAGAGAGCTGGGCTCAGAGTGCTTCGGTGGGGATCTCTTCGTATTCCTTGCGGAGCGTCCTGAGCACGGGATGCTCTCCGGGGAACTCCACTTCATTGATCGCCGTGATCGCGCGTACGCCTATCGCGGTGTTGGTCGCGAATGCGGCTTCCATGCGGGGAAGATCAGCGATGTTCACGGGGCCCAGTGCGGATGCGTCATGCACCTGCTGCAAGAGGCGCATGGTCACGCCGGGAAGGACCTCAGCGTTAGGCCAGATGACTTGCTGCCCGTCGTAGAAGCCGATGTTCCACGTTGCGCCCTCGGAGAGGTACGCCTCGGCATCGACGAACACGCAGTCATCGAAGCCTTCGAGTTGGGCGTTACGACGGTGCCACAGCGCACCGAACAGACCGACGTGCTTCACCTCTGGTAGGTCCCGCACATAGTGGGCTGCCTGCACCCGGAGAGGTGCCATCGGCAATGTGCCCGCCAGCCTCGTCGTGACGAGGATCTTCGGCTCCGCTGGTCCTCCGGGGTCTGCCCAGCTCCAGATCGGGATCGAAGACGGTGACCCGCACCACGCAGGAGCCCCCTTGACCCGCGGTGGCCTGCCGCACGTAGGAGCAAATCCGGTCCCGGTCCAACTCGCTGCGGAAGAGAACCTGACAGTCGCGCACAAGGCGCTCTATATGGCGCGAAAACCCTCGGATGCGGTGGTTCTCCATGCGCATGGAGGCGAAGTGCCCGTAGTTGATAAGCGCTAGGGCCTTCAGTTCATCGGGACCTACAGGTGCGCCGTTGAGTTCCGCCATGCGCCCCAGTGTGGCAGTACGTATGTGCTGTTCAGAGCCCTGGGGCGGTGGAAGTTCAGCGCTGAGTCGGTGGCGGTACATGGGAAAGTCCGTGATCTGCGAGCACTCTGAGATGCCCATGAGCATTCGTGGACGCGCAGAATGCAAGGTCGTGCGGCTGGACATGCCGCATTCACGGAGCAACACCGCACGGAAGGTGGTCAAGCTGACTGAGGAAGAGCGCCAGGTCCTCCTCGCCGAAGTCACGGCGGAACTCAACTGGTTCCAGGTCCGATCGATGGAGATCGCGGCCCGCGTCCTCGAAACGCCGTCCACTGAGCACGCCCGTACGGCGTAGGCCACAACCTGATCGTGGCTCAGTATCCGAACTCAAAGAGAGACGTGCCGATGGTGGACGAGAGTCTTCGACTGGCTGAGCGGCGCCGGCTGAATGGTGCATTGGGTGCGGGGCGGTTGCATTCGGCGGCGTTGGATGCGGTGTTGGTGCGTCGGTCGGCGGAGGGGCTGGGAGTGGATCGGCCGTTCGGTTTGGCGTGTGGGGTGGTGAGTCGGGCGGGGGGCGGTGCCGGTGCTGAACGTTATCGACGTGGACCCGCCTGAGCGCTCGGTGGACGTGGAGCCCGAACGTGTCGGCGGGCGCTGGTGGTTCCTGGTCGCCGGGAGCGGTGAGGGCCTGGTGCCGGTGGATGAGGTGGACAAGGCTTCGGCCGCGCTGGCCGGTGTTCCGGCGCGGGAGGTGCGGTGATGGTGCGGCGTTTCGATGAGCCCTTCGAGGAGCTGTCCGGGGTGCCTTTGGGGGTGCCGCGGCTCGGCTCAGAAGTTCCGTGTCCGCTCGTCTAGTTCGTCCAGCTTGGCTTTCTGTTGCCGGAGTTGCTCACTGATCTCCTGGAGTTGGTTCCACAGGAGTGTGAACTCCTCGGAATGCTCCGGAGGGGCGTCTTCGGCTGCATCATGTTCGGGCGCGCCCGTGACCACGCTCGGTATGCCCTGCCTGCTCATGATGATCCCCTCCTCGCGGAGGACGGCCAGCGCGCGCTCGACCGTCGCGCCGGCGGCTCCGAACCGTTCGCCGAGCTTGGCGATGGACGGGAGGGTCTCCCCTACCGCGTACCGGCCTGAGGCGATGTCCTGGCGCAACTCGTCGGCGATGCGCACGTAAACCTTGCGGCGATCAGCGGGGCCATGTCTTCCCATGTCAGCAGCATAGCTGCGCAACTTAGGTTCATGGGTTTCTAGGAAGGATTGGGTCAGAGGTTGGCCGCGTGCGCTACCGGGTCTCAAGGGCAGGGTCATGCGGCGCTTCCCGCAGACCTTCGCCATCCGGCTCGCGGCCGAGCGGGTGCTGTGGAAGCTGGCTGAGGACGGGCACGCGGACACGGTCCAGGATGACCGGCTGCGGGCGCTCATCCTGCTCGCCGCGTTCGCAAGCCTGCGGTGGGGCGAGATCACCGCGCTCCGGCGGTGCGGCATCGACACCGTGAACCGGACTGTCCGGGTACGGGCCGCGTACGTCGAGCGGGCCATCGCGGATGGACTGGACGCGCTCCTCCATGCGGAGAACGCGGAGGAGGAGGACGGTGACGGGGGGACGGGCGGCGCCCTGGTGCCGGTGGCCTAATTGCACTCTAATTGCACGGCGGCGCTCTGAGCCAGAAACGATCAAGGCCCAGTGTCGGGGACTAGTTCCCGGACCTGGGCCTTCTTGGTGGAGCGGGTGACGGGAATCGAACCCGCGCTGTCAGCTTGGGAAAACTCATCCAAGATCAGCGATCACCAGGCACACCACTGACCTGCACCTACGCACCAACCACCCCGTTAACGACCGTACGCGACCAACATCAGCCGCTCTGACGGGCACGCAACGGGCACGCATCGAGTAGCTTGGAAGTGGCGTATACGGAGGGCTCCAATCAGGAGTCTGCAAGGGAAATCTGGCCCTAAGGGGTCACCTAAATGATCGACTCGGAAGGGTGCCACCTTCCGCCGAGCGACCGGCGGAGCCAAGCCCACCGGCCCGGAAGAGGCGATCATGAAGGGTGATCGTCGTGGGCAAGAAGTTTTTGCAACTCCGGGAACTCCTTGAAGCGGTACGTGAGTTCAGCGTAGAACTACGCAACGGTCTCGTTCCTGAGGCTGTTCTGTGGTACCTAGCTATCCGCGGATTCTGCGACCTAATTGGACTGGTCTAGCTGGCACGGCAGCGCACCCCTAGCGCCTGATCTTCCCGTCTGCCGTCGTCCCACCCCGAAGGGGAAGCGGACCAGGGCCAGGGCGCCAAGGTGGAGCGCCCCACTGGACGAACGACCTTGGCGCCCTGGCCCTGGTCTGCTTGGCTCGCCTGGGACGTCGGCAGACGGGAAGATCAGGCTTCCACCTCACCTTTCGGCAACCGTCACCGCGCGCGCTGAGCTTCCCAGAGTCAGAGGCCCCCGCCGGAGGCATGTTCGTACCTCGGCCAAGTGCCGGCCTTGGTCGGGCGGCGGCGCGCACCCCGAGCCTGCGGTTAGCCGGGGAGCTGGGCGGCGGCTGCGCGATGCGCGGCCGTCCGGGCCGCCGGTCGGTGACCGGCGCCCACGCCGCACGCGCCGACCGGCGGAGCCGGGCGGCCGGTGTGGCGACGCGAGCGCCGC